>CAYPYT010000013.1:10551-16939 GCA_964415105.1 uncultured Planctomycetia bacterium
AGAGGTTCCGGTTTCTGTTGTTGATCTGTTCAAATTTTGGCGCTAAACTGTACATGATATTTTGTTGTTTTGATTGTTTTGCTTCGGAGAACTGAACTATTCTCCATAAGGGGCTTGACAAAACGAGAAGGGGCTGTATACTCTATTATGTAAGTATATGCCATTTTGGAGTATTCTATAATGGAGGGATTATCATGATTAGGGAAAGAAAGGTTTTTCATAAACTTCTATCCGAAGCCGCAAAAACAAAAGTATCTGTTATGCTTGGCGCTAGACAAGTAGGTAAAACTACGGCTTTGCAATATCTTCAGAGAGAACTTTGCGCTATCCAAAAACACAAAGGTATTTTTTTAGATTTGGACATCTATTCCAATTTTGAAAAAGTTTCTACCTACGAAAATGCTGTCAATACATTTAAATTAGCAGGGTATCAACCTGAACGCAAGGAGATGTTTTATGTGTTTTTGGATGAATTTCAAAGATATAAAGATATAACCATGGTTATAAAAAACGTTTCCGATCACCATAAGAGTATAAAAGTATATTTAACCGGTTCTTCTTCTTTGGCAATAAAGCAAAAAGTTCAGGAAAGCCTTGCCGGAAGAAAGATTATTACGCATCTTTATCCGCTGGATTTTGAAGAAGCGCTATCCTTTAAGGCGAACAAAGAACTTCTTACGCAGTATAACAACGTTCAAAGGCTTAAGGGCGATAATTTGATGTCATCCGTAAAAGAACTTTTTTCTGCTTTAGAAGAATTTATTGTCTTTGGCGCGTATCCGGAAGTGGTTATTGCTAATAGCCACCGAGAAAAGATTGAAATTCTGAAGAGCATTTTCGATTTATACATAAAAAAAGAACTTGTGGAATATTTAAAAATCGAGAAGATGCAGGAAGCCAAAAAACTTATTCAATATCTGGCAGTGAATAACGCCCAGAAAATTAAATATCAAGCGATTGCGCAATTTGCCGGATTGTCGCAGAAGACGGTAAAAAACTATATAGAGCTTTTGAAAGAAACCTTTCTAGTAGCAGAGGTCAAGCCGTTTTTTACCAATAAGAACAAAGAGTTAGTTAAAATACCCAAAATATATTTTATCGATTCCGGAGTGGCAAATTTTTTTACTAATAATTTTAACGGTTTTTCTTTGAGAAGAGACGCTTCATTTTTGCTGGAAACATACGTTTTGTCTGAATTAATCAAAAGCGGTGTGGATCCGGAAACTATAAAGTTCTGGCAGGACAAAAATCAAACAGAGGTAGATTTTGTCGTGGAGCAAGGCGAAAAACTGGTTACATTTGAAATTAAACATAAGCAGAGTATTGGTTCAAGTGATTTTTCTTCTCTAAGGGCATTCAAAACCGAATATAAGAAAGCAGAAGGTTTTCTTATAAACATATGCGCCCAAAAAATATATGGACAATTTAAGGCGCTCTTACCGTATAAAATACACGCTTGAATTTAGCGCAATAAATGGAAAAAACTTGAGTTTTCTAAAGTAATAGTTTATAACTCTCATATGTGGGGGTTACAAGTGAATCGGAATCAGCTTGGGGACACTCCTTGTAAATATCTTTAGTTAAAGGAGTTGTGGGTAAATTGGGCGGAGATCCCTGTTCCCTTCGACAGGCTCAGGACAGGCAAGGCCGGGATGGCAATATTTTTGTGGTTATGTTTTTACGTTTTGCCACACATCTTGCCATCCCATGGTTTGACCAACCACCTTGTCATCCCGGGCTTGACCCGGGATCTCGTATGTTCCCATAAATATACGCATACATTTCGTAGTTTAAAATGTATGATTAATTAATGTAATTGGTAGTACGCTAATGTAGCTTATACGTACCTTGCCATAATTTTGTCAGGAATTCATGATACGGAAGAATCATAATGCCGCTATTGGTAAGGCGGGATTTTTTTTCTAAAGAAACTATTATGAGGGTTTTTACGTTAGGATGTTCTTTTTTAAATTGCAGGAGTCCTTTAAGATCATTTGAAGTTATCTTTTCTTTGGCTTTTGCTTCTATGGCAATTTCCGCTTTTCCTAAAACAAAGTCAACTTCTACGCCATGGGTAAGTCTCCAGTACGAAATATCATAAAAGGTTTCGCTGTAACGGCTGTGAACTGAAAGTTCATGAAATAGCCAATTTTCAAAAGCTTTTCCGAATAATTCGCCGCCGCGTTGTATGGAGCCGCGTTTGGATAAATAATTGACCACTCCTACATCCCGAAAATAAAATTTAGGCATATGTATTGTGCGTCTTTTGGCCCTTCTTGTGTAAGCCGGTAAAAAAGCTCCCATAAGAGTATCTGTCAGTATAGTGTAATGATTACGTACTGTGGGAACCGAAACTCCGGTTTCGCGCGCGATATTGGAAAGATTAACTATTTCTGTGTCACCGATAGCCGCTATGCGCAAAAAGTCGGAAAAAATCGGCAATTTTCGTATTAATCCTTCTTGAAGGATTTCCTCACGCAGGTAATCATCAACGTAGCTTTGAATGGCTCGCTGATGTATGGCATTGTTATAATGATTTGGTAAAGGTCCTGTATTGACTATACGGTCAAGATCAAAATTATTGCCTATTTCTTTTGCGCTAAGCCCAAGAAGTTCATACCTTATGGCTCTGCCTCCCAATAAATTGGCATGTCCTTTTCTTACTTTCCGCGCGCTTGATCCGCACATAGCAAATATTCGGTTTTGTTCCTGGATAAGATAATGTACCTCGTCAAGCAGAACAGGGGCTTTTTGAATTTCGTCAATTACTACTAATTGTGAAGGGTTTAACGCCATTATCTCTTCTCTAAAAACCGAAGGATGTTGAAGATAACGCATTAATATATCACTTTTTAATAGATCAATACGATAAGCGTCAGGGTAAGTTTGTTTCAATAATGTTGTTTTCCCTGTTTGGCGGGGTCCCCAAAGGAAAAAACTTTGTTTTGGCTTTTTAGGTAACGCGAGAAGTCTTTTATACATAAACAACCACCTTAAGAAATCATGAATATTTAAAGTGCAACTATAAATCAACTATACCTTAGGACACGTATTTTGTCAAGCCGGAAAGCAAAAACACCAACCTCGTAGGTTACTACCAACCTACGAGGTTGGTGTTTTTTGAAAATAGGTTGACTAAATTCCAATATGTGTTATAATTTAGTTATTCTAAATTCAAAGGAGTATTATGTCTATTGTGACGAATATTTTAAAACAGCTGTTAGTGGAACGGGATCTTTTGCCGGGCATTGTAAAGTGGATTTCACAAAAAGAAGCTGTTATCTTGGTGGGGTCAAGGCAAGTGGGGAAGACTAGTTTGCTTTATTTGCTTATGCAGTATATCGTCAAGAAAATGAATGTAGCGCCGGATGATATTTTCTACTTGGATTTAGAGAGAATGGAGACTCTCGAGGTAGTAAATGCCGGAGTTGACAGCGTGATTAATTATATAAGTGAGCAAAGCCCGGCTAATACCAAAAAATATGTTTTCATTGATGAAATTCAATATCTGGATAATCCGAGCAATTTACTGAAAATTCTTGTTGATCATTATTCAGATAGAATAAAAATATTTGCCACGGGATCTTCCGCGTTAACTATTAAGAAAAAATTTCAAGATTCCCTTGTAGGCCGAAAAATAACTTTTGAAATTTTTTCACTTAGCTTCAAAGAGTTCCTTGTCTTTAAAAAAGAAGAACAATTGAAAGAGATCATAGGAAAAAATGAATCATTAAACATTGTGAAACCGATTTCAGAGATTTCGCATAAAAAATTGATAGACTATTATTTTGAGTATTCTCTTTTTGGAGGATATCCCGCGGTTGTATTAATTGAGGGGTACGCGGAAAAAAGAAAATATCTCGATGACATTTTTACTTCTTACGTAAGGAAAGACATAAACGCTATTTTTTCTTTGGAAAACATAACTGCTTTTAACCGGCTGGTGAAGTTGTTGGCGCTGAATATAGGGAATCTGGTTAATATCCAGGAGTTTTCTAAGGAAGCGGGCATATCGAGGCATACTATGGAAAAATATTTTGCAATTTTAGAAAGCACCTATATATGCAGATTTGTTCAACCGTATTTCACCAATAAGAAAAAAGAGATTGTAAAAATGCCTAAGGTGTATTTTTATGATACGGGTTTGAGGAATCGTATAATTAATGATTTCAGGAAAGTAGAAGATAGGGTTGACGCGGGAGCTTTAATCGAAAATACGGTATTCAAAAATTTACTGAAACGTGTCGAAAATAAGGAAAACATAAAATTTTGGAGAATGAAATACGGGGTAGAAGTGGATTTTATTATTGATGAAGAGAGAGTTCTGCCGATAGAGGTTAAATTGAAAGATACAGAAGTGGTTCCTTCAGGAATTGCCGCGTTTGTGCATAACTACAAATCACAGGAAGCGGTGGTTCTTAACAAGAAGTTTACAACGAAGCTGAGAGAATTTAAGTTTATGCCGTTCTATACGGTGTAACCTAAAGACCGTATTTTTCAAACCTGCATAATGCGAAAATGGAATTATCACGAGATAAAATCGGAGACGCTTTTTTGTAACTCTTTAAAATTAAAAGAGTTATGGCTAAGCCGAGAGGAGATCCCGGCTCTCAGGCCAAAGCCTTCGGTCGGGAAGATCAAAACACCAACCTCGTAGGTTACTACCAACCTACGAGGTTGGTGTTTTTTGAAAATAGGTTGACTAAATTCCAATATGTGGTATAATTTAGTTATTCCGAATTCATGCGTGAATTTGGCGTGATGAAGAGAAAAAGCTTGAGTTTTTTTAAGTGGTAGTTTATAATTCTCATATATGAAGTACATAACCCGATTAGTAGAAAACGAAATTGTACAGGCTTCTCATGTTTTTCCCTCACTTCTTGTGACGGGACCGCGGAGAGCCGGGAAGACTACGCTTCTTAGAAAACTCTTTCCAAAGGCATCTTACTATCTCCTGGAAGATCCGGATATAATTTCGCGTGTCAAAGCAGATCCGCGTTCGTTTGTTGAAGAAATTAAAACTCCCGCTATCTTGGATGAAATTCAAAATGTGCCGGAACTTTTTAATTATCTTCGTACGTGCATAGACACAAATCCCCGGCGTTTTGGGCAGTGGTATTTTACCGGTTCTCAGGATGCTCCGCTTATGAGGGGAGTGTCTGAATCTATGGCGGGAAGAGTCGCGATATTCCAGCTATTGCCGCTATCTTCGGAAGAGACCGGAAAAGTTTCAATAATTCACGGTGGTTTTCCCGAAGTGTTGGAGAATCTAAAGACAGCTTCAATATGGTTCCGTTCATATATCCAGACTTATCTTGAACGTGATGTACGCGCTATCAGCGCCATTAAAGATCTTGCTACGTTCCGCAGGTTTCTTGCGCTTATTGCCAGTCGGAGCGGTATGGTTCTTAATAAGACGGATATTGCGGCGCCACTCGGGATTTCTGTACCGACATTAAGTGAATGGATTAATATTCTTGAAATCACGGGACAGATTATAACAATTTCTCCGTTTTATGAAAATTTTGGTAAACGTCTTATCAAATCACCCAAGATTTACTTTGTTGATTCAGGGCTTGCCTGTTATTTTTTAGGCATTGAATCAGAAAACATGTTACGCAAAACAACTTTTTGGGGTCAAATGTTTGAAGGGTTTGTTGCCTCAGAAATAATCAAACATCAAATTAATAGCGGAAAACGCAGGGAGTTATATTATTTTCGAGACCAACAAGGGCTGGAAGTTGATTTTATAATACCAAAGGGGCCCGATAGTCTTCTTGTCCTGGAAGCAAAAGCGTCACGCTCTGTAAAACCCGCTATGACCGCATCCTTGAATAAACTATCCCGGTCGATATCCCGCTACAAAGTTGAAAAATACGTAATATACTTGAATCCGCCTAAGGGCATAAAAAAAGAATTTCGCAGCCTTTCTCCCGGTGTCAAAGCCGTGCCTGTTTCCGAAATAGGATCTTTGTTTTAGAGCTTTCCAAACTATCACAACCTCGTTATAGTTTTTATCTTTAAGCGAAAAAAACATAGCTTTATAATTATCTTTCACTTTCCGCTTTAAATCAAAAGAATCGTGATTCTGTAGAGATCCCGGCTCTCTGCTTCGCTCCGGACGGGATGGCAAATGTGAGGGAAGGAGATCTGGGCGGGATGGGTAATTACAATCCATTTCGCGCCGGCAACCTCGTAGGTTGGTAGTAACCAGTATCTATTCTTGTACATTTGCTTATAAGACGGGATTAGTGGCTAATTTTGGATAATGGGTATTGACTAAATTTTTGTATGTGGGCGTCATCTATTTTTTTGCTAACACCAACCTCGTAGGTTATACCAATTACGTTAATTAATTGCACATTTTAAACTACGAAATAAGTGCGTG
>CAYPYT010000014.1:0-12578 GCA_964415105.1 uncultured Planctomycetia bacterium
GGGAATGACAAACAAGGGGCGCGGGAATGACAAACAAGGGGCGCGGGAATGACAACAAGGGGCGCGGAAATGACGCCCACCCTTTTGTCATCCTCATTGTCAACCTCTTGTCATCCTCGCGGACGCGGGGATCTCTTGAGATGAAAAGGTGTCGGATTTTTGTGTTATAGATTCCCACGCTTGTTAATGGTGAATAGGACAGGAAATGCTTAAAAAAGCGATGTTTCAGGACGCGCTGGAGGCGCGAGTTGTTCTCTGCCGTCTTTGCGCGCATCATTGTAAGATTCCGTGTGGTAAATTTGGAATATGCGGCGTTAGAAAAAATGACGATGGAGTATTGTATACGTATTCATACGGAAAAATAATCGCCGCGAATGCTGACCCTGTTGAAAAAAAACCTTTTTATCATTTTTTGCCGGGAACGGACGCGTATTCCATAGCCGCGGCGGGATGCAATTTTAAATGTTCCTTTTGTCAGAATTGGACGATAGCGCGGGCGGAAGTTAAGGACGGACGGTTTCAAGGCGAGTCGGTCTCACCGGAGCGCGTGGTAAGTTTGGCGATAAAAAATAAATGCCGAAGCGTTTCATATACGTACACGGAACCGACTATATTTTTTGAATACGCGTATGACATATCGATTCTCGCCAAAGAAAGCGGATTAAAAAATAGTTTTGTGACAAATGGATTTATGACGCGTGAGGCGATCGACAAGATAGCTCCTCATCTTGACGCGGCAAATGTTGATCTCAAATTTTTTAATGACGAATCTTATAAAAATATCTGTAACGGACGCTTACAGCCAGTGCTTGAATCTATACGTCGAATGAAAGACAGGGGAATTTGGCTTGAAGTTACAACTTTGATCATTCCCGATAAAAACGATTCGGAAGAAGAACTGGGTGGAATTGCTGGTTTTTTGTCTGAAACGGGGAAAGACATTCCGTGGCACATCAGCCGTTTTCATCCGGAGCACAAATTGCGGGAGATGCCGCCAACACCTGTTGAAACTTTGCTCCGGGCCGCGGAAATAGGAAAAAAAGCCGGTCTCAAATACGTATATTTAGGAAATGTCTCTGCTCCGGGTGATACTGTTTGTCCGACATGCGGGACTGTTTTAGTTCAAAGGTCCGTTTCGGCGGAATTTTCGGAAGATTTTTTAGAAGACGGAAAATGCGGGGTTTGCGGAATAGATATTGAAGGGGTGTGGAAATGAAAAAAATCGGAATTATTTTACTCGTATTTTTAGTTTTAACGGCGGCAATCGTGTATCATTACAGATACGACATTTTTCAATATTCAGTTGAATCGATTATAAGGAACAATTTACCGCCCTATCTTTCGATAAAAGAGATAGAGTTCGATCTTGACCGCGATGTTTTTACGATGAAAGGAATCAGTATAAAAAATCCGAAGGCGTATTTGACAAAGTTTCTTGTGAACGTTGATCTTGTTTCGTGCCGCTATCAGAAAAAGGGGAAGAACATATGGGACGGGATAGAGATAACGTCCATTCGCGCGGAGAATCCTGTCATAACCGTTGAGCGGTCAGAAAAAGGTAAAGTCAATCTTGCCGAGATGGGGCAAGTAATGGCAGTAAAACCCGCGCCCTCGAAAAAAAAGGTTCTTACGGACGTGAAAAAACAGAAAAAAAGATTCGGTTTTTTTCCGAAACAAATGAAGAAAGACATTTCGGGTCTTGTAAAACTGACTGATACGGTTCAAATCAATGGCGGAGAGGTGTTTTTTTTGGATCGGTTTTTACCGAACAACATTGCCAAATTGAGGTGTGAAAACATAAACGGCGTGATAAATGTAAAATTGAGCGATGATTATACAAAGGTTTTATTGGTAGAGAGTCGTGGGAGCGGCGTTTTGAACGGGGATAGCTCTCAGCGTGTCGATTGGGTGATTTCTCTTGACCCAACCGGGAGTCGTATCAAGATGTCCAATACCTTTGAGATCGCGAATATTGATCTGACTTTGCTGGAACCGTATTATGAAAAGTTTTCGCCGATCGTCATTGATAGCGGCAGATGTTCAGGGACGCTTGTTTTTAATTTTGACGGGGATGATATTGGTTCAATGAACACGCTTAAAATAAGAGATCTAAAATTTAGCCGGAAAAGCGGCAGTGTTGGATTTAAATATTGGCAGGTACCAATTTCAGAGGTCATCACGTATTTACAATCCGCGCCGGGCGAAATAATCTTTGATTTTAAGATCAAAGGGAGTATGGATGATCCCAAATTTTATCCGGGACCGTATTTGAAAAAGGCATTACAAAATATGGTTGTGGACAAAGTAACGAACGCGATAGGCAGTTTTACGGAAGATACCGGAGAAAGTGATGTCGACAAAGTAATAGGTATAATGAAGGGAATTTTCGGGGATTAAGGGGGCAAGTCTTACGTTATTTAAAATTAAATAGGTGTCTGTCCCTATTTAAAAATTGTCCCTATTTAAAAATTTGCGGGCGGTTTACCAACAAGGAGGGGAAAGATGGTTTTAATTGTCAAATTAGTTTCGATTTTTGTTATTCTCTGTGGATGTTTGGCGGTCTTACGGCCGGATACTCTGAAAAAAGTGATTGAATATGTGAAAAAAGGCAATAGGATCTATTACGCGTCAGGAATTAAATTGGGTATTGGGGTTTTAATGATGATCGCGGCAAAATATTGCAGTATCCCATGGGTTATTTTATTTTTCGGGGCTCTCTCTGTTTTTGGCGGAGCGATGGGGTTTGTGGTTAAGAAATCGTTTGTTTTGAAAATAGTTGAATGGTATGAAAAAAAATTACAAAAAAAGATATATTTCGCGGGGATAAGCATTTTGATTATGGGTGTTCTGCTGGCGCTCGCGGCATAATCTTTGTTTTAAGTAATGACAAACACTATGTACGCGGAGAAAGATGAACAGATGAAATTATATGGAAAAAACCCTGTACTTGAGCGCATTAAGGCCGCTCCCCAAACAATTAAAAAGCTGTATTTGCAAGAGCGAACTGATCTTTCAGAAATTGTTCGCGCGGCCAAAAATGCCCGGCTTGATTTTGTGCCGGTCACGCGCGCGCGTTTGGAAAGTGAGTTAAAAGACGCGCGCGCGCAAGGTGTGATGGCGGAAATAGAGGAATATGTCTATTCTTCTTTTTTCGGGATCTTAGACGAGGCCGTGAAAGAAAAGAGAGTTCCGGTTTTTCTGGACGGCATAACCGATCCTCAAAATTTCGGTTCGATCATCAGGACACTTGCCTGCATGGGAGGTTTTTCCGTTGTTTTGCCCGCGCATGGATCCGCGGCGGTTAATGAAACGGTTTTAAGGGTGGCCTCTGGCGGCGAAAATTATGTTAAGATCGCGCGGGTCGAAAATATCGCGACCGCGATAAATAAGGCTAAAAGCAGGGGTTTTTATATTGTTGGCGCGGAAATAGACGGAGAGTCAATGCGCTCGGATCTGAAAGTTACTCCTCCCGCGGCATTGGTTATCGGTGCCGAGGGCAAGGGGATACGTCCCGGAGTAAAAAAGTGTTTGGATAAAGCCGTGAGTTTACCTATGGGAGGAGCGGCGCTATCATACAACGCTTCGGTTGCCGCGGCGCTTTTTTGTTATGAGATAAAAAAGAGAATGTAAACAGGTATAACGAGGAAATTATTATGAACCATGAAACAATACTGGATTTTTTCGCGGAGGCTGGTAAGCTGAAACAAGTGAAAAGAAGCGGGTGGTGGATGACCGGTATTAAAGACGCGGAAAGTGTTGCCGATCACAGTTTCAGGTGCGCGGTTATCGGATATGTTCTATCTAAAATGGAAAAAGTTGACTCGTCTAAAGTTTTAATGATGTCGCTTTTTAATGATCTGCACGAAGCGCGCATAAATGATCTTCACAAAGTGGCGCATAGATATATAAATGTGCGGCAAGCGGAAAAACTCGCGTTTAAGGAACAAATATCGGACTTGGACGAAGATATAAAAAAAGAACTGTCTGATACGCGGCGGGAGTATGACGCGCAAAAAACAAAAGAAAGCATAATCGCGAGAGACGCTGATATCCTTGAATGTTTGATTCAGGCAAAAGAGTATGTTGACGCGGGGTTCCCCGCGGCGGAAAAATTTTTTAAAAAAGCGCCGGAATATCTTCATACTAAAAGCGCTCGTAACCTTTGGCTCGAAACAAAGAATTGGGACAGTAACGCGTGGTGGGAAAAACTCGGACAGTTTGAGAGATAAAAATCAAAGTGTAGAGACTGGCGCGCCCCTGCCGTATTGTAAAAATCATGATCAAAAAAGCTGATAAACGGATATTGCTTGAAATACGACAACTTCTTAAAAATAAAGGAGTTAGAGATGCGAAAGGTCTGTTTGTGGTTGAAGGATTAAAAATTGTCAACGACATAAGCCTGACAGCGTGTGTATTTGATTTTGTTCTTCTCTCGCGCACGTTCGCGGGAAAAGGATCTAACGAAAATTTACTGTTGAAATTGAAAAAAAACGGAGTGCGTGTTTACTCGGCGGAAGATGACGCTTTCAGAAAGATATCTTCTTTGCGTACGCCTCAGGGGATTCTTGCTGTCGTAAAAAAAAATGAAAATGAGTTAACGGTTTCGTGTAAGAAAGATGTTTTAGTACTTGTTTGTGACGGTATTCAGGATCCCGGAAATCTCGGTACGATCATCAGAAGCGCCGCGGCGTTTGGAGTTGATTCGGTATTGCTTACCGGTGAGTCCGCGGATATTTATAATCCCAAAGTTATTCGCGCGTCAAGCGGCGCGATTTTTGATGTTCCGATCCATTATTGCGGAGCTGACTTTTTGGACGCGTTTAGACGGAATGGGTATAAAATTATTGTCAGCACTCTCGGCACGGAAAATACTACGGAGCTCTCTGAAATTAAAAAAAACGCGGGTTCCTTTGTTCTCGTTTTCGGTAATGAGGGAAGAGGAGTATCTCCTGAAATAAAAAGTAAAGCGGATATGTTTTTCCATATTCCGATTAAAAGGCGGGTAGAATCGCTTAATGTTACAGCCGCTGTTGCTGTAACGCTTTATGAGTTCAAGCGTGCCTGTTCAATAATATGAAAAAAGCAAACGGTTCAGAGTATCCGCAAACGGAAGAAAATCGCGAAAAATGGTATTTTAATCCCGCGGTCGTTTTCGGTGCAATTTTATTTTTCGGTCCCTTGGCTCTTTTGCTTTTGTGGGCGCGGCCCAAAACAAAACTTCTGACGAAGATATTGGTTTCGATAGTTGTACTTATTTTGACGGGACTAATGACGTTTGAGGCTGTTAACATTTATCGCGAAATAATCGTGCATTTCGAAAACTTAGCGGAAATCTACGCGCCGGTGCAACAGACCTCCAAATTAACCACGTAAGAGGTTATGGGCGCGAAATGAATTGTTTAATATCGTAGGGGCACATTGCATGTGCCCGAATATTATATGCGTCCGAACGGGATCGGGATTGGTAAGGAACGCGGCGTAATTCATAAAGATCAATTACGGGCACATGCAATGTGCCTCTACGAAAAGGGGGATATATGCTTGGATTAGGATTACCTGAAATATTGCTGATACTGGTGATAGCGCTTTTAATTTTCGGCGCGGCGAAATTACCTGAAATCGGAAGATCATTGGGGCGGGCTCTCAGTGAATTTAAAAAAGGCACACAGGAATTTACCGAGATAAAGGACGAAAAACTCGAAAAATAATCTGATGAGTCGACTTTGTCCCGAAGAACCCGGAAAACTGAATATTGTCAGCCATTTGGAAGAACTGCGATCGCGGATATTGTATTATCTTGCCGCTCTTACCTGCGGCACGGCGGCTTCTTTTTCCGTGGGACACATAATTATGGGGTTTGTGAAACGTCCGATCTCAGGATTGACTGGTGAGTTGATTTTTATCAGCCCCACGGAAGCGTTTGTCGCGTATATGAAAGTTGTACTGCTCGCCGGATTCATTGTCAGTTTTCCTGTTCTGCTTTATCAGATGTGGGCATTTTTAAGTCCCGCGGCGGAAAAAAATACGCGCCGGCGGATCGCGCTATGGTTTTGGGCGGCTCTTGTACTTTTTTTTATCGGCACCGCGTTTTCCTATTTCGCGGCGATACCAAAAGCGCTTGATTTTCTTATAGGTTTCGGCGGAAAGATCGCGTCTCCAAAAATTTCTCTCGGAAAATATATATCGTTTTTTAACGCGTTAATTTTAACAGGCGGAATTATTTTTGAACTTCCTGTTTTTGTCGTCTGTCTTGCTGACGCGGGTTTCGTGAAAACGCGTACACTGAAGAAAAAAAGACATATCGCGATACTCGCTATTTTGATATTCGCCGCGATCATAACGCCCACACAGGATGTTTTTAACATGCTTCTTTTTGCCGGTCCGATGATATTTCTTTATGAATTAAGTATTTTTGTCGCGATTTTAATTGAAAAAAAATCCAATTAAAATTGTAAGAGCACGGCATGCCATGCTCCTACGATTTGGAATTGGATTTTGATGGATTTTTCGTGAGGTGTGCCTTATAATAGCTTCAGCCATTTTTGCTCTGAGTGAGAAAACTTAATTTGGAGTGTATGAGGAATAAACTCAAAAATTTTTTTTCAATGATCATAATGTCCGGCATCTTGATGGTGATGCTGTCATCATGCACGGCAAGGCATATTGAAACCGTTCGTATGAATAGTGCCGTTCCATCTCTTGATTTGGGCGTGAATATTATGAGGCAGGGATGTTATCATGCTGTGGCTCCGGGTGAGACGCTTTGGCGCATATCTCAAATGTATGATGTCGACGTTGAGACCATTAGAAGTGTGAACAATATCGGAGACGTACGCGATATAGACATAGGCAGACGCCTATACGTGCCAAAAGCGGCGGAACGAAAAGATTTAATTACACTGTATCCGGCTATGAAGTGGAATTATATCGTGATACACCACAGCGCGACCGATAATGGTAATTCCGCGAAATTCAATAAAGCACATTTGAAACGTGGATGGAAAGGTGTCGGGTATCATTTTGTGATCGATAACGGCACTTGCGGCAAAGATAACGGTCAAATTGAGATGTCCCCTCGTTGGATACAACAGACAGACGGTGCTCATTGTAAAGCGGACGGCATGAACTCCAGAGCGATCGGGATCTGTCTTGTCGGAAATTTTTCTGTGGATGATGTTTCGACTGAGCAGTTGAATTCGCTCATATATCTGGTGAACACATTGAGGGCTTATTACAAAATACCGAAAACTAAGATTTTGGGGCATGGACAGGTTTGCGGCGCGAAAACAGAGTGTCCCGGTACGCGGTTTCCATGGAAAGAATTTTGGAGACGGGTTGGAAGATGATTTAACATTGTAAGGGCACGGCATGCCGTGCCCCTACGGGGAATTCTATCGTTACCCATAAGTTTGGTTGGTGGGAGTTCAACCTCGTAGGTTGGTAGTGTTCTTTACTACCAACCTACGAGGTTGAACTCGGGGTATTTTGTTAATGGCGGTCGTTCGCGACACCACCAACCTCGTAGGTTAGTGGTGTGAAGAGCCACCACCAACCTACGAGGATGGTGGTGGCAGAGACTGGTCGGAGGCGAATGTTAGTAAAAAACATCTTTGATTCTACGAACAATTATTCCCTCCCCAAACTTATGGGTAATGGATAGACGAGGGATTGGGAAAAGGGAGACAACCAATGGCGCGGAAAGGTCGGCCTCAGAAAAAGAAAATAATTCATCAACAGCCGAGGATTGATCTTTTTTGTCCGCAAGGTCGTCCCGGCAAACCGGATGAAATTACAATTTCTTTGGAGGAATATGAGGCGGTCAGACTGCAGGATCATCTTCGAATGAGTCAGGGTGAGGCGGCCGGGATGATGGCTATTTCACAACAATCTTTCAGCCGTATTGTGCGCGCGGCGCACGAGAAAATATCGGACGCGATCGTTAATGCCAAGATACTCAACATTAAGGGCGGAAGTTTTGTTAATAAACGATCTTTGGAAATCGCAAAAAAACTTAGCCGAAAAATCGCGGATAATGTGTAGAGCATAAAAACGAAATTCCCCCCGACACCAATTTGGATAATGGAAAAGCTCGGACGCATAGGTCCGCCTTTACGAGTATGGCAGAGAAAAATAACCGATAACCGACAGAATTTATTGGTAAAATACGTAGGGGCACAATATTTTGTGCCCGAAATATCGCACAAAGATGTTGGGAAGAATTCCCTAAACATTATCACAATGTTGAATTGGATGAATTTGTTGTTATGTCGAACCATATTCACGGCATTATGACAATAAACGGGCACAAAATATTGTGCCACTACGGAATGATTATCAAAAAATTATTCCGGGGACATTGCGATTAAATGATTTAACAAAACACGTAGGGGCACAATATTTTGTGCCCGTCAGATACAGTAATTGTGTAGGAACAGGCCTTCGTGCCTGTCTGCGTATTAATCCGAAAAATCACAAGGTCATTTAACACCGTAGGGGCGCACCCGCGTGTGCGCCCTTAAATCAATTAAAAAAAAATAATTGTACATTTGAAACATCATGATGCGTAAAGAAACGGGCGGACACATGGGTCCGCCCCTACGATATGGTTAAGTATCAAAAAGTGTGATAGTTCTATTTTTTCCTACTACTTGAAGGGGTTCATGAGTAAAAGGACTGTAAGTGAAAAGACGGTTTATGTTAGTGTTTCAAAAAGGTACTTTTATGCATTGCCAGACTCCCCTATATATGTTATACTTCTAATGTACGGCAGTTATGGGAACCACTCAGGAAGTGGTTTTTTTTAGGAAGAGTTTTTAAAGAGTTTAAAAAAGTATTGTTGAATGTGTTGAAGAAGTTTCGCGGAGGCGGATCGTATGAACATGGGACTTATCAAAAAGTGGTTCACAACTAAGAATAGCAATGCCGTAAAATCCGAGCGGGATACCTTTGATCTCGCGCGCCGCTTTTCGTTTATTGATTTGTGGTACAACCCTCAAAAAAGGATATGGCTTAAGGTCATATCCTTTTTTGTCGCGTTTACATTTTTCTTTCAGCAGATTTCTTATTCTCTGGACGCTTCAATATTTCATTATTCATCCGCTTCTACTCTTTCGCGTATTCCTGAACAAGTTTCTGGAACTGCCGTCATGGATGAGAATGCCGAAGAAATAGAGATAACGAACTTTGATCTGCTCTCATACAAACGCCGCCAAGAAGGGATTGAAAAAGTTCTTCCATCGATGCAGGATCAGCAGGATTCCACCGCGTACGCGCCGTACTATCTCCGCCGCCAGCAAAGCAAACACGAAGAAATTATTCGGCAGAAACAGGATACCGAAGACTTAATGCTTCTAATCAACAACAAAAATTTGCGTAAGCAGGAATACAAAGAAGATTTACCTCTAAAGAAAAAGAAGAGTTCCGAAGGGGGCGGCGCGGTTTATTACACTCTTGAAGATCATAACGCCGACGGCAATCCCATGCAGATCAATGTCTATGAATACGAGGGTGGGAAATCATCGGGTCGTTTGATGGAGCTTGTTTCGTATGACATTTCCGGACTAAATACGAGCGCGTGGGAAGCGGACGCGGAAGAGATCGAGCCCGACGAAGGAGACCCGTTTATCGGATCCAAGAAAGAGCTGACGAACCGAGAACTTTTGACGGAAGACAGAATGATTAGACGAACAGTATATTCGGGCGAGAAGAGCGAGGAGAGAATTGATCATGTTTTTTCAGGTTATGGTGAAGACATTTTGCCGACGGAAGTGACTTTATACCATTATAGTTCCGACGCGGATGATGCCAATCTGGAAGAGACAAGAACGTACAGAATCAAAGGATTAGAGCTTGAGCTTACGACTGCCGATTGGAAAAATGAACTTGGCGATAATCTTCTTTCGCGTCAAACATTTTACAAAGGTTCCGACGAAGAAGAGAAAATAGATTATGTTCTTGATGAGTACATCATAGATGACAATGGAGTAAATCATCACAATAGAATTACTATTTACGATTACGAAAAAGCGGGCGACGCGGCAACTCTTGATGAAACCCGCACATATTTAACCACAGATCTAAGGCAGGAAGATTGGCTGGTTGAAGACGAAGCGAGACTCGAAAATATCGCTGTATATTCCGGTGAAGAAGATAAAGAAAAAGTGCAGTATTCGCTTTCGCGATTTTTTAAAGATGAAGACGAAGAGCAGTATGTGCCGTGGGAACGAAAAGACTATTCTTATGACAGCGAAGATAAGTTAACTGAAACCAAGACGTATTCTGTTTCGAATCTAAGTGAGACTGAAACGAAAACAATGGGTCTCGGCGAGTTGGAAGAGACTGACGTTTTCTTTGGAGAAAAAGGATATGAAAGAGTGGACTATGCCTATCATCTCTATTCGAATGATGGAACACCACAGATTCGAGTGGACTACGTGTATGATGGGAGAACTTTGGTTAAGACGGAAACTTATGATATAGCTGAGAGATCCGCGGACAGTAAAGAGGTGATTCAGGAATTAAGTGTGTATGAAGGAAAAGCCGGCGAGGAAAGAATCTCCTCGACTGAAAGTTATCACGCCGATGGGAAAATTTTTAAAAGTACAAAAAACACATACGCGCAAAATTCCCGCGGAATATTTTATAAATCCGGTGTTCAGGAAATAATGTATTCGATTGAGGGCGAAGTTCAGGAAAAAATAGACACGGAAAACAGCTTGGAATTTAGAGACCAGTTTGACGAAAAGCAAGTTGACCAAAACGCGAACATCCGCTCTCAAAACATTAAGACGTATTTGGCAGATGACGGCGAGTATCAGCTAAATCAAGAAGAGACTGTCCTATACCTTTCGTATACGGCTAATCGCCGAGCGCGAGAGGAAGAGCGCGGAATATTTTTATACACCGATGAAGGTGAAAGAAAAGAAATCGAAAGACGGAAAGTAACGAATTTCATGTTCTCTGCCGAGGGAAATGTTCTTCGCCAGACTATCGATAGTTTCCAGATGGATGAAAAGGGAAACGCTGTATACGACATAACCACTGTTGTTGAGAATCACAAGTTCGACTATTATGGCAATGTTTTAGACCGTACGGAAATTGTATGGAGTGACATGACAAGCCGAACCGTAGCGGATCTTTCTTACTTGAAAACCGTAAAGAACGATTATACGAATCGTGTCGGCGCCAGGCGAGGTAACGCCGCGCGTACGGAAATTATTCGCTACAACGCTTTAGAGAAGAACTTGCAGACTGAAATAGACAGAGTCCTTACGGAAACTGAGGAATTTGATGCTCGTGGATTCGCTCGTCGCCAGACAACGAATACGTTCGTTGCCGACAGGGTAACGGATCCCGAAAATGTTTTAGAAAAGCTCGCGACAAAACGCGAGACGGAAAATTTTGAGATTGACTTTCGGGGGAATGCCGCTCAACAACACGTTCTTACATTTCGAACCGACGCGGACGGGAATTTTATTACCGATTTAAGCGGAAAGCCCGTAGAAGCAAGTTATCAGGTGTTTTCCAACCGTAGATTTGATTCCGCTGGCAACGTTGTAAGCCAAACATTGTGTGAGTATGATACGAAGGCGAGTCAATCGCCTTTGGAAGTTCAAGAAATTCGCTCACGCGGATTTCATCAATCGGGAACAGCTTATCAACAGATTATTGCCACCTACACAGATGAACTTAAAACGAATTTATTGGACGCGAAAGTGATAGTTAATACCGGAATCACTGCGAATGGAAACGTAACAAAAAGCGTAATAACGAAGTATTCGGAATGCGAAATAGAAAATGCAGGGGCATGCCGTATTCTGGTAGACGAAGAAAATGCTCTCTCTCGACAAACGATAGAAACAAACGCGAATGATTTTGACGCACGCGCGAATGCTGAAAAACAAACCGTAGCGCGGGAATACTATGACGAAGGAGAATTTACGTTTGACGAACTTCAGCTGATTGAAAACGAAATTTTTGACATTCATAACCGGACGAAAGCATCAGTAATATTCAATTACGAGGATGCCGCGCAAGAAATATTGCGGGACCGTCAGGAAATAAGCTATGAAGAATACGACATGTATGGCAACGTGACTTGTGAAAGAATCGATACTTTCGTAAAAGACGCGGACACAGGAAAAGATACTCTTAGCGATCACAAAGTGATACAAAACGTTTACGAGAGCGCGCTCGCCGCCAGACGCGGAAACGCGACGAGAAGTGAGGTTGTAAAGTACGCGGCGAAAGAAGAAACAGGCGCGAATAAAGTGAGCAGAACAGTAACCGTAACAGAAATGGACGATTTTGATAAATACGGGAATGCCGAAAAACAAACAACAAGTACATTCGTAATGGACTCCGATGGAATTGAAAAACAAACATCGGAACGAATCACGGAAAATCTAAACATAAACGCGCGAGGCGACGCGGGATTCCAAAAGATAACGGTATATAAAACGGACGGCGCCGGAGAATTCATTGTTGACGCGGAAAACAAAAAAATAGTAACGAGTTATCAAGAGCTAACAAACCGCAAATACGATTCCGAGCACAACATCCTGAACCAAAACATCTAC
>CAYPYT010000014.1:12678-16645 GCA_964415105.1 uncultured Planctomycetia bacterium
AAAATTATCGAAGCCGACGGAAACGTAACGAAGAGCATAATAACGAAATACGAGAAATGCGAGATAGCGGAAGAAGGAGAGGGCGAGATAACGATAGACGAAACCAGCGCGATATCGCGTCAGACGATAAAGACGACAGACTTTGACGCGCGAGGAAACGCGTTGAAACAAACGATAACGCGGGAATATTATGAGGGAGGAGAATTTGAGTTGGGTGAGGTTCAGGAGATAGAGAACTCCGGATATGACATCCACGATAGAGCCGGGGACTCAGAGATAACGAGTTACAAGGACGTGGAGAAGACAGAGAAGACCGACCGTCAGGAGATAGTATATGAGGATTATGACGATTACGGGAACGCGTTGGAGCAGACGATAGACACATACATATATGAGAAAGATAAAGATACGGGAATCGTAAGTGAAGAATTTTCGAATCACAAAGTGATCATCAACGAGTACGCGGATGCTGTAGCCGCGCGCCGAGGAAACGCGACGGAGAGTACGGTAACGAAATACAAAGCGAAAGAAGAGACGGCAGCGAATCTTGTAAGTGAGACAGTGACGATATCAGAAGATTTTGTGAGAGGTTACGCGGGGAAACAAACGACGTATTCCTACGTGTACATAGAAGAGTCAGGCAAGTGGGAAAAGAAACTCGCGACAGAACGAGTGACATTGAATGAAGGAATAAACGGCCGAGGAGACGCGGCGACACAAAAAGTAACGTTATACACGACAGACGAAGACGGGAACTTTAACATAAAAGACGGCGAAAAAATCGTGACGAGCTATCAAGTGCTGACGAACCGCAAATACGATTCAGATCATAACATATTAAACCAGAACATATACACGTATACGGAACTTGACGGAGACCTGTTGGACGTACAAGAGATCCGAAGCGCCGGCGGTTATCACGCGTCAGGCGTGGCGTACACACAGACGATAGCGACCTATGTGGAAGACGGAGTAGGCGGTTATGAGTTATTGGACGTAAAGAAGATAGAGAACGTAGATATAGGAGCTGATGGAAACGTAAAGGAGAGCGTAATAACGAAATACGAGAAATGCGAGATAGCGGAAGAAGGAGAGGGCGAGATAACGATAGACGAAACCAGCGCGATATCGCGTCAGACGATAAAGACGACAGAATTTGACGTGAGAGGGAACTCGAAAATTCAAACAATTAAGCGGGAGAAGTGGAACGAAGAGACTGGAGTGTTTGAATTTGTTGAAATACAGGCAATTACAAATACAGATTTTGATATTCACGGTAAAGCTGGTCGGGCGGTTATCGTTAATTATGCTGATGAGGCGCGGGAAATTGTTATTAGCAAGCAGGATATTTCGTATGTTAGTTTTGATACGCAGGGCAACGTTCTTCTTCAGAATGTTACGAATTATGACGAAAATGAAAATGTTACCGAATATCGTGAAATTACGAATGTTTATGATTCCGGAGATGACATTTGGTTATATAAAGGATGGGTAAGCGCGGCTGAGATCTTAACTTATACGAACCCGGATGATAAAACGCTTCTTGAAAAGCAGGAAATTACATATGGCGCGTATGATTTGCGCGGCAACGTGATCGTTCAGGATGTCGCTTCGTTCGGGACGGATTCAACCGGCGGGAATCTTACGTTTTTGTCATGCCAGAATATTGTGAATAAGGGTTTTGACCAGTATCAGAATGTGATCAGTAAGCGCGTTACGGAATATTCAGATCAGGATAAGCACGCTCCGGTTCGTTTGCAGGAAATCAGGAATACCGAGTTTGATATAAGAGGAAATGTAATAGGATATACCGCCGATAGCTATATCTATGATGAGGCTGGCAAGTTATTCGAATTTGACGACCAAACGCGGGTGAAATCAGTATATACCCCTCAGCAGAGAGTTAAAATGAGTACGGTAATTGTGTACGCGTCCGATGCTCTGGTAACATACGAGGAAGATGCCGTGCCGGTTCTTTTAAATCTAAGGGACACGGCTACTCTTACCGCGGTGAAAAAAACCGAGGAAGAAAACTTGACATGGAACGAGGCAGGGCGCGTTACGTCGAAGGTGATAAACGAATACGCGTATAACGCGCCTTCCGGAATTTATGAATGGGGGCAAAAAACTACAGCGGATTATGTGTATGAAGAGCATGGGTTTATTGTGAAGAGTGATGCTGTGACATTTGCCGCGTTCGCGCGGGGAAATGTGCTACATACGTCAACGCCGTCGGACGAGGATCTTATCAAAAGCCAGCGAGCGGTATCCGACAGGAGCTATGAAACAAACGCGGGGCAGTATTTTGACGCGTTTGGCAACGCGAAATACCAGATAAGTGAAAGTTCAAATTGGATACAAAACGATGTTGATGAGGATTTTTGGCAGAGGCAGAATACGATAAGCCGTGAAAATTTGAGTGTTGACACACGCGGCAGGATAACGAAATATACTGACGAGGTGACTGAAGACGCGACAAGCGGCAAGGTCACTTCCGTTTCTCTTGTCACGCTTTCGGATTATGATAATAAAAATCGCGCGGACAAAACCGATACGGTAACTTTCAGGTTTGATACCGCGACCAGCGGCACGGTTATAAACGAAACAACATGGACCCAGAGAACAATAACCGAATATGACGGGTTTGATAGAGCGGCGGCGTATACGGAGAATTTTAGAACAACCGCGACCGGCGCTACGGCTGAAATTGATCCCACAAGCGGAGAAAAAGTTGTTGTCGGCGGCGTCTTAACAACGCGAGACGTCTCAGGCACACAATACGACGCGGCGGGGAATATCGAAGGCTATACGGAAAATCTGGTTACGAGCGCCTTAACGGGTGAGACGATCACGATAAAGTCCGGCATGGTTTATAATTATCTGAATCAGCTAACAAGCGACAAAACTGTGGCGCGTCAAATGGATGCTGAAGGGGAAACGATCGTTATTTCGCATACTGAGCGAAGCGACGTGGTGCATAACTCGGTCGGACAGATGATGAAATATTCGAGCAAGGCGTGGCAGTCATCGACGCCGGATAGTGTCGAGCATGTTGAAGGCACTCTTTCTTACGATGAATACGGACGTTCTTCGGGCTCTGATGTTTCAACCGAAAGCGGAAACGTCGCCGAGGAAGCAATAACTAATATTGATGAAATTTTTGAGGGATTCAGCGCGCTCGGGACACCGGAAGAAAAACTCGATAAACTTGAGGAAATAGCCGAATCAGTCGGGCTGGAAAGTGTCGAACCCGATGAAGCAATTTACGAAGCAAACGGTGTAACTAAGGTTATAGCCTGGCTCAAAGACAAAGCGACATTTGTAATAAATTGCGCGGCGGGCGCGTTTAATTTTCTTCTTCAGGCCGCCGGTGCCATAAAAACAAAATTTGAACTTTTGAAAGAAACCATTCTGATAGATCTGCTCTCCGGCGGAATAAATGTCGCCGATCCAACGGGTGTGCTTCAAACGAGCATGTTCAGCTTAGTGAAAACCGCCGAGCTTAGCGGCGTAGATTTATTCGGTTTGAGTGATGTAAAATTGGATTCCTTAATGAATACCGCGACCTCCGCGAAACCCGCGATAGCCGTTATAAACAACGCGGGAGCGGATCATTATGTTTCGGTAACGGGGGTAACTGCCGATGAGGTCACGTATGTTGACGGAGGCAAAGTTATAACCGAACAAAGAAGCGTATTTGCTCCCAAATATACCGAATATATACTTTCGACAGAAGACAATTTGGGAAATGTAATGAATGCTTCTCAGCTTAAGGCTGTTTCGGCATCCAAATCCGCGCTCCAGGAAATCGATCCGTTCGATACGTCAATTACGCGCACCGTAAAGACCGACATAAAATACCAAGACATCGACACCGGGCTTGCTACAAGCTGGCGTGAAACCACGCTTACCGATGGCGCCTCAGACAAAGAAACCGTCTCGGATGTTGAAATTTCGTATGATGACG
>CAYPYT010000015.1:0-7493 GCA_964415105.1 uncultured Planctomycetia bacterium
TTCCGCGGATTTCTTAAACGCCTTACTTAACCCGGTATTTATTTCCTCTTCAGGATCCATATTGCCTAAATACTTTTTTTTCACTTCCAGAAACTTATCCCAGGCAATATCCAGCGCGTTTTGTATTTTTCCTTTTCTCTTACTGTAAAAAATCTTAAAATTATGAGCTTTACCGATCGCGTGGAGTAATTCCCCAATGACTTTTCCGTGGATAGTTCCGCGAATTCTTAAATATTCGCTTAAAACTTTTTGCTTATCTTGCGGTGCTTTAAGAGGCAAAGAGTACAACTCGTTAAAAACTTTCTTTCCCAGGAAGACATAAACCGCGTTCCGGCTGGCATGAGTAGTTACACTTATCACGCGGTCTGCTTCACGGATCACAGGAAGCTCTGCGGCCTCGGGAACACGGATAAAAACTATATTCTTATTTTCAAGCGCCTTATATAAATTCGTGTCAAACCCCTCAAGAAGAGTCTCTACACCCTCTGCCTTTATATATTCCCATACTCTTTCAGGCAGATATTTTTTGGGCTTTTTCCTGTCTCGGTATCCTTCTTCTCCGTCCCAGCCTATTTTTTTAGCTCTATTTTCGAATTCGGTAAAATTGCCTTCAGCAATCCTGTCGGCAATAAATTTGTCAATTTTCCGGTTATGCTCCACGTATCTTTTTACCGCTTTGGTATCTTCAGATGACACTTCATTTTTCGTCCATTCTTCTTCTGTATATATCTTTATATCAAATCCGGCATTTTCATCCCTCTTTGTCGAAAACACGGCATGATAGGTTCTTTGCAAAGGTTTTTTCGATCCTTTACGCGGTTTTTCATCTTTGATTCTGCATTTGACAGAAACATAACCATCGGAAAGGTCATTTTTTTCACTAAAGAAAAAATGCGTATTATCGAATATACTGCCCCGGTACTCCCCGGCGCACTCTAAAAGTTTGTCTGTATTTATTGTTTCATTTCCTCGCGCGAAATGAATAAGACTCGTCTCGAGCGCGAGCATAAGATCGCCTCTATCCTTATTCGCAAGACCCAGGATCTCATTACACATCGACCCCACCGCAAGTTCGTCTATTTTCATCTGATTTGATATGGAATTGGTAACAACGCTTTGGTAAGCACCGCTGTCATAAACGGCAGTATTGAAAAGGAAAGATAAGAGAAGTCCAATTGAAATTGCACGATAAGTTTTGCGCATTTTTCCCTCCAAAATTCAACACAATGTAAGAACTGCTCCAAAAACTTCAACCTTTTAACTTTTTACAACTTTATACGGTTTGCCCCCCATAATAACAGGCAAATCAACTTTAAGTCAACCAAAAACCACGGCGACAACCTCAATTCCACCTCGTAGATGGAACGACACCCCCCGCCACCAACCTCGTAGGTTTCAACCTCGTAGGTTTCAACCTCGTAGGTTTCAACCTCGTAGGTTGAAACCTACGAGGTTGGTGGCGGGTTAGACACAATAAAGATAGTTTTTTTGTTACATGTTTGACGAACTAACTGATACAGTGATCCTTTAGCGAAATGGAAGAAAAAATACAGAAAAATTTGCATTTTCAGAAAAAACATGATGTATCCATAACAAGATGACAACGACAAAAAACGATTATAGAAATCAATCCTCTTATTTCTCCGATAGTAATACCAATTAATTAAGGTAATTGGTATGAGTTGTTGGGGTTGCTTCGTCCCCGGGTGAGACCTTCAGGGACGAAGCAATGTTCGGAGGTTAAAGTGAAGAATCGATATTATCCATACGGTCTTTCCAATCGCTTTCGACAATTTTTTCCATTGGCATTCCGAGAAGAAGTCTTTCCATGACCATACGCATTAAAGTAACCGCGTCGCCTATTTGCAGAGCTATTCTTTGGTAGGTTGGAATTTCATTGTAGGAAAGCATCAGATATAAGTCTTTTAGCTTTATGTCGCGACTCACTGTTACAGCCCGCATCATCTTTTTTATGTCCTGGGCGAGGGTTTCGTCACCTTTTTCCGCGCTTTGGATATCTTTAAGCGTGAGACACCCTTGGAGAACGCCTATGTTGAGAACCGTAGACGCGTACAGCCACCCCTTGCCGCCTAATTCTTCAAATCCTTCAAGGTCGTCAGCGATGGATAAGATCTTTGTTTGTTTAAGTATTTCCTCTAAAGCAGTAGGCATTGTAAAATCGTATTCAGGCTGCATCGCCTTAATATTTGAGTCCGTCGCGAACAAAATAGGTATCCTCGCGTCTTCAGGACTTTCCAAACTTAGACTGCTTCTGAGCAAGCTTAGCACGTCTTGCTGATCCAACCCGGCTGAGCTATTATAGTCTTTAATCTTTACCGCTCCTCTACCGAAAAGTCCATCCAATTTTCGCTGAGCTTCTTCTTTGGAACCTTCACCTCCAATTGACTCAGAAAACATCTCTTTAGGAACAATAAGATCGATCTTTTTTCCCTTGATCAAAGAAGCGTGTTTTTTTAGCATTTCGTATACACCGTAAACGCTTTGTTCTTCTTCTGTTTTCTCATAACTTACTTCAATGTTAACTGTTTCACTAAGCGGGGTCTTTTTAATCCAATAGTCAGTAATTTCGTCTACCATAGGTGGTTTTCGGAAATGAAATTTTCTGCCGTCCGGACTCTCAATTATTAGTCTTCCCTCCACCCTATCCCCGTCAACCCTGATATCCATGTTTACATCTATTGCTTCTCCCGGGCCAAATACAGCAGTTTTTTCATCTTCACCTAAAAGAGGATTACCGCTATCGATTTCAATTTCTATGGCGCCGCTCTTTACAACAAGCCTATGCGGCCTTTGCTCTCCTTGATATGTTATCATGCTTGGCGGACGTACCTTTTCACCATTTATCGTAATCACATCCACTTCCTCAGATATTGGACCGTAATCTTTGATAACACCGCTTTCTTCACTTGCAACGATGTCTGTTTCTTTTATTTTTTTGCCTTGCTTAAACGGTTTACCAATTGGAATTTTTCTTTCCGGCAAAGGAATAAACATGTCCAGAATTTCCACGTTCGGTTCTAATGCTTCAATTGATACGCTCTTCGCGGAAGCCGGGATTACAAGCAGGAAATCTCCTTTTACTAAAGACGGGATCTTTGCGGTTTTTATATCTCCCCGTGCGCCTGTAATAAAACTAACCGCTGATCCCTTTTTAACAACAAGTACGTGAAATCCGGGAGTTGATAACCCCAGTTCTTTCTCCAAAAATAAAACGCTTTCACTTCCTGACTGATTCATAGTAATTTCTCTTACTCCCACTGATAAATCTTTGATAGTCCAATTCATACCTTTTGCCACAACTTCAAGTTCCTCACCTTCTACTTCTGCGAAACTCACTTCAGGAAATACAATGCCATTTTCCTGAATAGCGGCTTTACCCAAAAGTTCTTCTGGAAAACATTTTACTGATCTTGAAAAATATTTTAATGCTCTTTCGAACATTGGCAATGGAACCGTATCCGGAATTTCCCGTGTTCCGATACAATATGTGTCGTTATCAACCACCAGATCCCAATACATTGGGGCTCCACTTTTAATGGTTTCGGTTATTTTTTTATATACGCCTTCCGGTTCCTTTACGTCTTCGTAATATCCTCTTTGCCTGACAAGCGGGGTATCTTCCTGAGGTTCAGGTTCAACCGCGTTCATTTCCGCGTGTACTGCCATTACTTCGTTGATTGGTGTAATGGGATAAGCGTCATCCGGATGAAATTCCATTTCATTAATGTATTTCATTGATAAATAGCCCTTAAGCTTTTCTTTGCACTCATTCACCCACCTGTCCTGAAGCCCTGAGTAAATAACAACCGGCGTAATTTCTGCATCAACTAAGTTTTTGATTTGAGTTAATACGAAACTTTTTGGGTCATATCTTCTTACCACATTAACATCAACCACGGCATGTGTCACACCGGCTGAAGCTAAAAATTCTGCCGGAATAACACCGGTATTGGATCCGATTCCGCGTGTCGCGATATTATTCGCGCGCGCGTCAATTGTTATTGTTTTTTTCTCTTTGTCTGTCCCCGCGTCTCGGAATAGTTCACTTACGTCTTCACCGCGAAGTTCGCGAAGAGCCGCGTCAATGTGCAATCGCAAAATGCAATGAAAAATGTTTACTTTTTCAAGATCCACACCACTATTTTCGTATGCCTGTATCCACGGCATCCACGGACCTTTTTCGTTGGCTTTAAAGTTATATAAAAGGTCCAGCCCGTCTTTTATCGACGCGGCTGTCTGCGCTAATTTAACCGCGTTCTCGACTGTGTAAATGTAACGCGCGACAAACGCGCCGTTATACCCGGCATCTACCATCCCCTCAGCGTTATCAGCCTTTGCGCCGCCTCCGTAAGAAATTTCCAGTTTTTTGCGGTATTCCTCGCGCAGGTCGTTAACCATATTTTTCCACCAAATATCAGTATCGCCGCCTCTCTCTTTAAAAGTGTATCCAAACAGCGTCGCAATATCATTTGCCTGATCTATGCTCATTTCAGAAGGCACTCCTAACTCCAAAAACACAGGTATCATCTTTTCCAAACGAAACTTCGCAACCTCTTTAGGGATCGCGACTGTCCTAATACCTTCAATAGGTTCATACGGATTAATGAACTGATATAGAACGGTTTCTATCGGCAGGTCCTCGAACAGTACTTTTACCTGATAGTTTATCTCATAAACCGTTGAAATTTCTTTAATAATGCGGCGTTTTACCTCAACTGTGTCGTTTAGCATTATCTCAATTGTCTTATCTATTCCTTCGGAGACGGTTCGGTCAAAGGACTTTGCTCTAAAAAATAGTGAGTATTTTTTTCTTATTGCGCCTGTAATATCCGGAGTCTCATTGTTCTCCTGCGCTTTTTTAGTAACATCGTCTACCAGTTTTTTAAATTCTTCCTTAAGTAAGGGCTCTAAAATATCATAATACGCACCGTATTCTTCGTGGCTTTTCATGCCTTCTATCGAATCAATACGTTGCACAGCATCAACTTCATGGCTTAACTTCCATATAGCTGACCGATAGTCATCATTCACCGCTGTTTTTTTCAACGCTATCTCATTGGGCGTAACAGGAAACCAACGCAGGCCTCTCTTTATATATTCGTCATCCGGCATAATATCACCCCACGGCCCGACAATTCTGTACCAAGCTTTCTGAAATAGATCTCTCTGCGCGCGTATTTCTTTAATACCCATATCCAGATAATCTCTTACCTCAGAATGTCCGATAACAACAAGCATCGGCGCGCCGACAGGAATATCATCCGGCGTCATGTCAGGCGTAACTATCGTAATGGGTCCTATCGGATCCCACTCATACCAAACCTCGTTACCAAATCCTTTAACGTGGTTGATTTTCTTGTTCTTAAGCCAAAGCTCCTCAAGAATTTCTTCAGCATCATCAAATTTTTTATTAATAAGCTTGGCAAATTGCTTCACAGTAAACGGCATATGTTTGCCAAATACCTTTGCTATTTCATAATATCTTTCAAGAGATCCATCGACTGCAACAACTTCCTTCCCTATTATCTCTTCATTCCTGCGGAATATATCCTCAAACTTCTTTTCCTGTTTTCGGAGCGCGCTGAGCCTTGCCATGATGGGCCGGATATCACAGCCCGGCTGGTTATTTACCCATTCTTCTTCGCTTTTACAGCCGAATTCTTCAAGAACTTCGGGTGTTAGTTCTATTCTGCCGAGCGCACTTTGTATGTGTTTAGTCTCATGCTGTGCTAAAACCGCTTTTTCCGATTTCGTTAGCTGATTATATGAGGATTCCCTCATGTAATAATATTCCTCTACGCTCTCCAAACTTCCAAACGCTTCATACTGCATCCTTGTCTTTCTTGTCCCGGGATGGCATTCAACATCACTCGGCGCGTTAGTTGATTCAATGTATTTTTCGTAAAGCTCATCCGGCAAAACAATAAAATATCCACCGGTCACGCTATCCAACCTGCCGTACCTTTTCATGAATTTTTCTTGTATTTCAAACTTATCCGTTATTTCCCCTTCTACGCCTACTTGTTCTTTCAGATCTTCTACTGTGAATGCAATCGCCCGATTTAGATTAAAATGCTCTTCTTGCGTCAAAGGTTTATTCCAATTCGCTCCGGTGCGGGCATACCATTCGCCAGGTGACCGCGTTGCGAGGCCGGCTTTTCCTCTTGCTCTCTCTCTAAATTTGTCGAATTCAATTTTGATACGTTCTCTGATTAAGTTCGGAATGTTTTCATCGCCAAGATTTTTGCCGTATTTACCTAAGAAGTCCGTAAAAATCGTTTCCCAATCTTCGTCATTTGCTACAACCTTCATCCATTCCCTGTGTGCCGGTTCTTCTTTTAGATCAGATATCATCCCATTTTTCATCTTATCAAGGTATTGCTCTACACATTTCCCGGTTGCTTCTCCAATCTTCTCGAGAACACCATCCTCACTGATATCCTTAAACCACTCTTTCAGATTTTCCTCTACATCTTTGTCGAGTACGAGTCTACTTCCAAATCCGACTTTTAAAGCCACTGAGAGATTATTTTTTATAGATCCCGCGGATTCGTCTTCACTTAATTTCGCGATGGGAGAAAATCGGAGTGACGCGAAACTCATATTGCTGAAAGAAAAAGCCAAAATTACAAAAAGGCTTATTGTCCTGCAGAACGTTGATTGCTTGAAAATATTTTTCATTTTCCTTTTACCCCCTTCGGTTAAAAGCACACGGCACACGTTAAATATTCTTTTGGATCATAGCAAAATTTTTCCGCTGAGATCTTTCTTTTTTGGGGAACAACCCACTTGGAAAAACCTTTTTTAAACACTTTAAAATTATCTTTGAAAAATCCTGTTTGCCGGAATCGGCTTGATCGAAACTTGCTAAGAATGGGTTTCTTTGAAGTATACCACAGCATGCATTACTCGAATGTTGAACTTATTCACACAACTACTGACAAAAAAAAACAACTACCTTCTCTTTAGGATATCAAGAAATCAAAAACAATTCAACCTCTCATTTCTAACTTTTTTTCGCTAAACGTTGAGGGTTAAGGGCGGGTTTGGTTCTTCCCCGTCTTGTTTTGAATGAACCATTGGAACAAATCTGACCGGCAGGAGTGTTTTTTTGTTTATGCCGTTAGGCGTTCTTTCGATTAACCCTAGTTCCTGACGAAAACTGCCGACGGGAACTATCATTCTGCCGCCGGTTTTTAGCTGGTCAATTAATCCCTCTGGTATTTCCGGCGGCGCGGCGGTTATGATGATCGCGCTCAAAACATTTTTATCTGTAATGCCTCCGGCGATTATTTGTTCTTGCAACATTTTTTCTCTCATCTCATCCAGTGCCCCCATTTTCGGCAAAAACAATAAATTTGTCGGCTTTAAAAAATAAAAGCAGGCATATTATGTTAAGCAAAAAAATCATCCTGATTTTTCGCCTCATTTCTGCCTGCTCCTCACGTTTATTCAATACAACCTCGTAGGTT
>CAYPYT010000015.1:7593-15727 GCA_964415105.1 uncultured Planctomycetia bacterium
CAACCTCGTAGGTTAGTGGTGGTTCCTCTCACCACTATCCTGCGAGGTTGGCGGTCGGTCGACCCAACGACTAATGAACAATCAAAACAGCGTATATATAAACGGAGCTACCGCTGAAGATTCCGTAAATAACACTAATAGTCCCAAAAATATGAGTACTACGACAATCGGCAGAAGCCACCATTTCTTTCTCACCTTCAAAAAATCCCACAATTCTTTCATTATTTCCATTTTTCCCATAAAACTTCCTTTCTAAAGACTCACACTCCTGTTTTGATCCACCCGAAACCTCCTCGTGTAATACCATTGGGCACATGCAATGTGCCCCTACTAGAACTGTTTCGTAAGCTCTTCAGATTTCCTCTCTAAGCTTGTTATCCAATAACTTTTCGCGCCCTTATCAATTTTTAAACTTAAAATATCTTTCCCGAAAATCCGCATAAGAAGACCTATCGGCGTTAAGATCACGTAGTAAACCACCGTAAGGATAATTCTGGTATTCACCCAGCCTATCGCGTGAGCTATTTTTGTGAAAACAGTGAATACGGGTTTAAGTTTTAAGGGGAAAAATATTCCGAATATGAAGGAACTCGCGGAAAAAGAAAAAAACCATTTGTACGCGCTCTGGTGATGCCTTAAAAAATGTATACTTCCAAACGCGCCCAATATTATTCCCAAAACTATTCCAAATTGTCTTAAATCTTTTTTTTGAACTTTTTTCATAAAAACTCCTGCTATTTAATCCAGCTCAAAATTCGCGATATCTTTTATTCTGATCCTATCGGGAGGCTGTTTCTTTTTGTCGACAATAAATGTTCCGATAACAAGATAATCCATATTTGTTCTCATAAAGCATTTATACGCGTCATCGGGAGTGCAGACTATGGGCTCACCCCGCACATTGAACGAAGTGTTAATAACCAAAGGACACTGATGATTTTCATACAGTTTTTTTATCATATCGTAATATAAAGCGTTATCTTCCCGGGTTACTGTCTGTACCCTCGCGGAATAATCTACGTGAGTTATCGCGGGCACCTCCGAACGCTTTGACTTAAGTTTTTCCAGACCTTTGTATTTCTGTTGGGCATCTTGATTAAAACGTTTGCTTTCTTCTATCGGAGCCACCAAAAGCATGTAGGGGCTTTCTGTTTTTAGCCCGAAATATTCCGCGCTTTTTTCCGCGAGAATACTCGGCGCGAAAGGCCTGAACGATTCCCTGAACTTTATCTTGCGGTTAATTAATGACTGCATTCCACATGACCGGGCATCGCCGAGAATACTTCTCGCGCCTAACGCGCGCGGCCCGAATTCCATTCTTCCCTGAAACCATCCGACCACGTTTTGCTTCCGGATAAGTTCCGAAACCGTCTGAGGCAGTTCTTTTCTGTCAAGTTCCTCATAAGGAATGTTGTTTTCCGTAAGATATTCTTTAATTTCCGCGTCGCTGAAGGAAGGACCTAAAAGACTTGCTTTCTGGCTGTCTTTAGTTTCCGACCAAACGCGTTCGGCGCCGATACGTTCACACCACGCGATTAACGCCGCGCCAAGCGCCCCGCCCGCGTCAGAAGAAGCCGGCTGTATCCATATCTTCTCGAAAGGTCCTTCTCTTAATAACTTTCCGTTGGCGACACAGTTTAGCGCCACGCCTCCCGCTAAACACAAATTGCGGCAGTTCGTTTCTTTATGAACATACTTTGCCATGTTCATGATCACCTTTTCCGTAACAATCTGAACGGACCTGGCCAAATCCATATGTCTTTGTGTTAATTCACTTTCACGTCCGCGCGCGGGCGCGCCGAAAAGCTTGTCAAACCGCTTATTTGTCATTGTAAGCCCCGTACAATAATCAAAATACTTAAGGTCAAGCTTAAAAGACCCGTCTTCTTTCAAATCTATTAAATTGTCCAAAATCTTATCAACATATTCCGGCTCTCCATAAGGAGCAAGCCCCATAAGTTTATATTCGCCGGAATTAACTTTAAACCCGCAATAATACGTAAAAGCCGAGTATAAAAGCCCTAAAGAATGCGGAAACTTTATTTCTTTCAAAAGTTCCACACTATTACCCTTTCCCTTTCCAAAACTGACCGTCGCCCATTCACCGACACCATCAACCGTTAAAATGGCCGCTTCTTCAAAGGGAGACGGATAAAACGCGCTCGCCGCGTGCGAATGATGATGTTCCGGAAAAATAATTTCCCCTTCATATCCCAAAACATCCCGAATATGTTCTTTTATAAAAAGCTTTTGTTTGATCCAGGGGGGCATCGCTGAAAGGAAACTCTTTATTCCGAAGGGCGCGTAAGCCAAATATGTTTCTAAAATCCTTTCGAATTTTAAAAACGGTTTATCGTAGAAGGCAATTATACTGATATCGTTTATTTTTTTGCCTCGTTCTTCAAGACAATAATTTATGGCATTTACAGGAAATGACGGATCATGTTTTTTTCGAGTAAAACGCTCTTCCTGCGCCGCCGCGACAATCTCTCCGTTACAGACAAGCGCCGCCGCCGCGTCATGATAAAACGCCGAAACTCCTAATACACATGTTCTAATTTGATTCATATTTATCGAAAACCCCCGCAAAATGGCAAGCTTCTTAGCCCCATTATATATTACCGTTCCATAAAACTTACTCCAACTTATACAGTTTGACGTTTACTTCCTGATTCAACGATACTGGTTACTATAATCGGAAAAACCGAATCTTGCATTGCCGTTATCTCCACAGGCGTAAGTTCCGACCGAACTGGCCGTACATTTTGGTTAATAATCCCTTCTAAATTAATTGCAGCATTTAAATCCCGATCCATCTCATTCCCGCATCGACATTTGAAAATCCTATCCTTCAGTCTTAAATCCTGCCTTATTTCTTTGCAGTTAGAACATGTTTTTGAACTAGGGAAAAACCTATCCGCGACATAGATAGTATTTCCTCTAATCTTAGCTTTGTATTCTAACTGTCTTCTTATTTCTCCAAATCCTATATCAGAAATCGCTCTGGCAAGATTGTGGTTTTTAATCATGCCGCTAACATGTAAATCTTCGATTGAGATATGGAGATAGTTATTCGTTACGAAAGACGTTACCTTTTGTGTCGCATCCTTTCTTATATTGGAAATTTTCATATGAATCTTTGCAACTTTGTTTTTTTGTTTCTGGAAATTTTTAGATTCAGATATTTTTCTCTTGTCTTTCTTTGCTGCTCGAATCTTTTTAGCCATTACCCTTTGGTCTCTTTGAAGCTTTCTTAAATACTTCTTTAGCGGTTTCGGAGAATCAATCGCTATCCCATCAGACATTGTAACCATTCTATTTATTCCCAAATCAATTCCGACTCCTTTTTCCGCGGCACATTTTTTAAAGGTTTTATCTTCAATTGTTACCTGTATCGACACAAACCATCTATCAGCAGTTCTTGAGATTGTCGCGGAGTTTATCTTTCCATTGAATCGAAGATTTTCCTTTAATCGAACAAAACCAAGTTTTGGAATACAGATTTTTTTATCTTGAAGTTTTAAATGATCACCCCCGATATAAAAGCTATCCGTACTTTTGTTCTTCTTTTTAAATTGTGGTTTTCCATTTTTTAATTTCGGATCAAAAAATCTTTTCCACGCTGATTGAAGTTGAATAAAGGGTTGCTGCGCGGCATATTTCGTAACCTCTCCTGTCCATGGAAATTCGTCTTTTTTTATCGCGTTAAATTGCTTTTTTAAAGACATGCCTGATATTTTTACGCGCTCCTCAGGCTCCGCCTTTTTGTTCTCTTCGTATTGCCGATTCCATTGGGCAAGCGCCCAATTCCAAGAAAACCTTGAAACACCACACGCCTTTTTAAAATATGTCTTTTGTTTATTGTTTGGTTTTAACTCTATTTTATGGGCGATTTGCATCTTTTACCGCCTGCTTCATACTGTCAATTATCTTTTTATTTTTATGGCTTCGACTTCCATAAAGTCTCGCGCTAAAAACTGTGATGATTTCCAAAACATCTTTTGCCAAATCTTCTTCAAAGGTTGTCTCTTCTCCTTTATTCACGATGATAACCTCAACATTTTTGGCTTCACATATTGAAAAAACTAATTCCGCTCCAAAGCGTAAAAGTCTATCTTTATTTGTAAGCACCAATCTTTCTATATCACCATCGATAATCTCTTTTAATAATTTTTTGAGACCTTTTTTGTAATAGTTAATCCCCGAACCAAGATCACTTATTAACTCGAAATTCCAGCCATTAGACGCGCAAAAAAGTTCTAATGTTTGTTTTTGTCTTTCTAAGTCTTTTTTTTGGTCATGTGAAGAAACTCTAGCATACGCTATTGTCTTTTTCTCACCTCCGTCTTTTCTTAAATTCGGTCTGATGGATGACAAAAGATACCGTCTCTGATTTCCTTCAGTCCTTTCATCCGGAATAAGACGATCCTCTCTCTCCCATCTTCGCAATGTTGATGTAGAAACTCCTAATACTTTTCCTGCTTCTTTTATTGTTAATAATCTATCCATATTGGACAACTATAACATAGTTTAGTTAATGCGTCAACTATCTGTAATATTACCCTCCGTTCCAAATACAAGCCTTGTTTACGATAGACACTAAAAGCGAATCTTCGAGGCACATCGTAAGTCCTGTTTTCACGACAATTCCCCTAACCCGCGCCTTCCCAAAGGTGGGTTTAACCACCAACCTCGTAGGTTGGCGTTTGCGTTCCAGGTAATTATTCTTGCATTCTGAGACCTCAAAATGTAGACTTGTTGCGGAAGGAAACACATGAACCTTATTCATTACACTTTAAAATTACTGCGTCTCCGCGCGGCGGCGTTTGAAAAAAACACCAAGAACCCCATGAAGGCGCAGGAGAAAATCCTTCGTGAGATTATCTCGCGTAACCGTAAAACAGAATACGGTTTAAAATATAACTTCTCCTCTATAAGATCCATAGCGGAATACCGAAATCGTGTCCCCTTGATCGATTACGAAACACTTCGCCCTCTTGTAAAAAGAATCACAAAAGGCGAACGCGGTATCCTGACTAAAGACAACCCTGTTTTTTTCAGTCTTACAAGCGGAAGCAGTGGAAAACCAAAGCTCATACCTGTAACAAAATATTCTCAAACAAAAAATTCGCACGTTATCAACTTGTCAGCATATTATGTCACACGCGACCACCCCGATATTGTTACAGGAAAAATCCTGGCGATAGTAAGCCCGGAAGTTGTCGGATATACCGCTTCCGGCATACCCTATGGCGCGGAAAGCGGACACGCGTACAAAAATCTTCCGACGGCAATAAAAGGCGCTTATTCTCTCCCCTATGAAGTTTTCGAAATTGAAGATTACAACACGCGCTATTACACGATACTACGCGTATCTATGGAGCACGACATAACTATTATCGCCACCATGACCCCCAGCACAATAATTCTCCTATGCCGGCTTATAGAAAAAGTGCGGGATGATGTTATCAAAGATATCCGGAAAGGAACCATCAAACAGAACTTGAATTTATCCTCACATATTAGAAAGATTTTAGAGAGATCCTTACGTCCTAATCCGAAAAGAGCGGACGCGCTGGAAAAAATCATAAAAGAAAAAGGTTCGCTTCTGCCGAAATATTTTTGGCCCCGGCTTCAGGTAATAGAATGCTGGAAACGCGGTTCAATGGGATTATATTTGAAAAAACTTCCAAAATATTTCGGCGATACCGCGATCAGAGATTTCGGCTATTTTTCCAGCGAAATGCGTAGTTCCATTCCGATAAAAGACAAAGACGCCGAAGGCGTCCTCGCGATCACAACTAATTTCTATGAATTTATCCCGCGGGAAGATTCCGATAAAAAAGAAAAAAGACTTCTTTTATGCGATCAATTAAAATCGGGACAGGAATATTTCATAGTTCTGACAACCCCGGGCGGATTCTGCCGATATAATATTGACGATATGATTCGGGTTACAGGTTTTTTCAACAAAACCCCAATAATTGAATTTGTACAAAAAGGGATCAACGTTACTTCCGCGACGGGTGAAAAACTCTACGAATCACAGGTAGTTAAAGCGGTAAATAAAGCAACCGAGCGCACGGGCTTGTCACTGGAACTTTTTACCGCGTGCGTAGAATTTGCTCATTCCGCGCGATACGTGTTTTTAGTGGAATTTATCGGGGAAGCGCCCGCGGCAAAGAAAAAAGAACTCTTACTCGCCATCGAAGAAGAACTCCGCGCGTTAAGTGAAGAATATGATTTCAATAGAACGGCGCAGGAATTGGCTCATCCCGTTTTAAAAGTGCTTTCTCGAGGAAGTTTTGAAAAATTCAGAACAAAAAAAATAAAAGAAGGCGCCCACGACAGCCACTTCAAACTCCCCCAATTAACCTCCGACCCGAATTTCCAAAAAAACTTTGATATCATCGAAGAAATTAATTAGCGACAACAACTCCTTATTGATTTTCTCTCCCCCTTAGAAAAAGGGGGTTGGGGGGATTTTGTGTTAAGATCTCTTCTTTCACCCCATCAAAAATTTCACAATTTCCAAATTCGTATCTTCATTCACCCGGATCACATCGGACGTAGAAAACCCTTTCGCGGAAAAATTTTTCGGATGGTTAAATCCTGAAACAATGTTTTTCACCACACCCCGGACGAAAATATCAGAATAATCTCCCGTCACATCAACGCCTTCCAATTCATTTGAATTATGTAATAAAATCTAAATAGTTATCCTTCGTAATCACGGCACCTTCCGCGTTTTTATATACTTCAAACCATTCTTTTGGAATTTTTTCTTTCTTCTTTTGCCATTTTATCTCATATCCAAATAATCGACCGCCATATTCTTCAATAAAATCAATTTCTTTGCGATCATAAGTTCGCCAAAAATAATTATTCGAGGGGATAGACAGGTATTCTTGTTTTTTTATCTTCTCAACAATTATGTAATTCTCCCACAACATTCCCACATCATCCCGTATGGACATTGGATTAAAATTATTGATTAACGCGTTTCTTATTCCCACATCATAAAAATAATATTTTGAATTTTTTGTTATTTCTTTTCGAAGGTTTCGGCTAAATCCGCTTAGCTTAAAAATAACAAAAGCCTTTGTTAAAAGATCAAGATATCGCTCTACCGTATTTTTGCTCATTCCCAACTGAGTTCCCAATTCGTTAAAGGACACTTCCTTACCTACTTGAAAAGCCAACAGCTGTAGCAATCTTACTATCTTATCTGAATGCCTTACTCCATCAAGTTCCAAAATATCCTTGTAGAGATAAGAGTTTACTATTTCTCTTAAGTACAAAACCTTCTGCGAATCATCCTTATTCAAAACAATTTCGGGATACGCGCCGTATATTAAACGCTGTTCTAAAAACGCGTCTGTTTCAGCCCGCGTTTGAATGCCGTTTAATTCCATTTGTGAAAGCGGAAACATTTTTATGGTAAACTTTCTGCCGGTGAGAGGCTCTCCAATTTGTTTCGCCAAATCAAAAGAAGAAGATCCGCTGGCAACAACTTTGATTCCATCAATATGATCAACTATCAGTTTAAGATTTAATCCAATATTTTTTATTTTTTGCGCTTCATCAATCACCAACAATTTACGCTTTCCTATAAAACTTTTTAGCTTTTCAATTGATTGACTGCTCAAATAACTCTGAACAGTTATATCTTCACCGCTCACAAACAAATATTCTTCTTTAACCCCTTCCAACATATGCTCTAAAAGCGTTGTCTTCCCGCATCTCCTTGGCCCATAAACAATAAACACCTTCTGTGGAACCATATACTTCTTAATATTTTTCAATTGCATTTGAGGAACATACATAAAACCTCCACTTTTATATAAATACAGTCACCTTACTGACTAAATTATATCATATATGGTCAGAATGTCAAGGAAGAAGTAAAAAGGGTAAAATGGGGGCACTCCTTGCAACTCATTTATTTTAAACATGTTATAGATAAATAGGGGCTTCCGTAAAATGGTCCATATCTGTCCTCTTCACGAACAGACTGTGTCAAAAGTCGGAGACTTTTTTCAAAGTGGAGGGTATCTCCACAAGAACACCTAAAAAAAATTGTCATCCTCGCGAATGCGGGGATCTCGACAGAGCTGTCATCCTCGCGAATGCG
>CAYPYT010000016.1:0-14790 GCA_964415105.1 uncultured Planctomycetia bacterium
GTTGGAATCACCATTTATATCTCACATATTATCAGGTCTCAACTTTCAACAAAAACGCCGACACGTAGGTAACCTTGAAATATAATCAAATATATGAGGGTCACCTATGGCTGGTAGGTTGCATGAAGGGTTGTATGCGTTGGATTGGGCAGGGTTTTTGTATTTGGCAGATTAACGAAAATTGTAATTGACATTTTCAATTTTCATGGTATTATTAAGACATGATTGAACGTACCGATTATAAGAAGAATATTGAGAGAGCACTTAATCGAAGCAAGGCTGTGGCTTTATTAGGTCCGCGGCAGTGCGGTAAAACTACTTTGGCGCGGCAGTTTATTGATATTCGTTCGCCCAATTATTTTGATCTTGAAGATCCGTCAACGCTAATAGGATTTGAGGCCCCCAAAACGGCGCTTGAGCATTTGAAGGGTCTTGTTGTGATTGACGAAGTTCAGCGCCGCCCGGATGTTTTTCCGATTTTTCGTGTATTGTTAGATCGCGTGCCGTTACCTGCCAAATTTTTGATTTTAGGAAGTGCTTCGCAGGATTTATTAAGACAATCTTCAGAATCATTAGCCGGACGATTGGAATTGATCGAAATGGAGGGTTTTGGATTGTCCGAGGTGGGACAAAAGAAACAAATGCGCCTTTGGAACAGGGGAGGTTTTCCCCTGTCGTTCCTCGCCAATACCGATGAGGATAGCTTGTCATGGCGAGTTAATTTCATTCGAACATTTCTGGAACGCGATCTTCGTGAAGCGCAGGGGCTTGATGTGCCGGTTGTGACGCTTCATAAATTTTGGATCATGTTGGCTCACAATCACGGGAGAATATGGAATGCCTCGCCCCTTGCCGCATCTCTTGGGCTTACTCATCCTACAATTCGTAAGTATTTAGATGTTTTGACAGGATTGTTTATGGTTCGCCAGCTTCAGCCGTGGTATGCCAACATCAAAAAACGCCAGGTGAAATCTCCAAAGGTTTATATTCGTGATACAGGGCTTTTGCACGCGTTGTTCGGAATTAATTCGGAACAAGAGATTTCCCGTCATCCTGTGTGTGGTGCATCGTGGGAAGGATTCGTCATTGAAGAAATCATTCGTTGGGTAGAACCGCAAGATATTTATTATTGGGCGACACATCAAGGAGCAGAAATTGACCTCATCTTTTTTAAAGGCGGACGGATGTATGGTGTAGAAATCAAACGTCAAGACGCTCCGACAATGACGACATCTATTCGAACGGCACTTGAATATTTGAAACTGGAACGCATCGCCGTGATTTATCCCGGGAGTCGACGTTATTCAATTCACAAGCAAGTTGACGTCGTGCCGTTTGATGAAGTTTTGGGCGGGATGAAAGGTTTGTTTGGAGTAAAAGCATAAATGGGGGAACCTTTGTTCATAGTTGACATTCATATTAATAGGTGACCTCATCACCCCTCCCCCCCCATCGCCTACCTTGAGTCCCGTTCAATGCCATACATATAAGAAGTATACCTTTAAAATTACATGGCTGCTGCTCATAAAAAGGTCAAGCCAAAATAAGAATGTCCGGTTTTTACCAAAGCAAATGGGGTTCCCTATGACCCCATCAGTAAAATTCCCGGATAAAATATTATATTGACAAGAAGGGCTTTGTTGTGTATACTTGATAATGGAAACCATTATCAATAAGGAGATGGTGAATATGCCCGGCAGGAACAGAATGGGGCCGCCTTTGTGGCAGGGGAGATTCAGGGGATGCGGTTATAGAATGACTGTGCCGAGGCAGGCAATCTTAGACGTATTGAGTAAAACATCCCGGCATTTGAGCGCGGAGGATGTGTATATAGCTGTTCATAAGATCTACAGTCATGTGGGGCTTACGACGGTTTACCGTACTTTAGAATTATTAGCGCGAATGGGGCTTGTTTTCAAATTTGATTTTGGAGACGGCCGGGCGAGATATGAATTGTCGGAAGGGCCGAAAGGAATCGGGCACCATCATCATCTGATCTGTACAAATTGCGGCAGAGTTGTTGACTATACGGATTTTATTGATAAGGAAGTGGAATTGCTTAACGAAACAGAAAAAGGGCTTTCAAAGAAATATAAGTTCAAAATCACGAATCATTTAATACAGTTTTATGGATTGTGTGATAAATGTAATAAAAAATGAAGGTGAACCATTTATTCCACCTACTCTGGTGAAATAAGTGGTGGAAGTGAATAAGAAAAAAGAGGGGGGTGATTAAAATGCCAGGTGGAAATGGAACTGGACCAATGGGAAGAGGCGCTATGACAGGGCGTCGAGCCGGATTTTGTGCCGGTTATTCTGTTCCGGGCTATGCTAATGCCGGTTATGGCAGAGGCGGACGCGGGGCCGGTTACGGACGAGCCTTCGGATTTGGTAGAGGTGCCGGTCGGAGAGGGAACGGAGCACCTTATGCTTATGGTAATCCGAATATGATGTCTCAGGCTCCCGTAAGTTTTACTCCTGAACGAGAAGCTGAAATGTTAAAGGCGGAAGCTGAAGCGCTGAAAGAAGAATTGAGCGCCATAAATCAGCGAGTAAAAGATCTTGAATCTGTTCAAGAAGCAGGAGATAATGAATAAACGGCAAGAAATTCAAAATAGGGACAATGCCCTATTGGATGGAATTAATAAGGCATTGTCCTTATTCACTTAGGGAGGAGATAATATGAAAGCGGCTATTTCAACTGATGGTGATTTTGTTTCCGCTCATTTTGGGCGGTGTCCTACATTTACTCTTGTGGACATAGAAGATGGAAAAGTGAAAAAGAAAGAATCTGTGGCGAATCCAGGTCATCAACCGGGTAACATTCCTCAATTTTTGCATCAGAAAGGTGTAGAGTGTATAGTGTGCGGCGGAATGGGCGCGAGAGCGGAAGGTTTTTTTAAAGAATTCGGTATCAGTACAATTATCGGCGCGAATGGCAAAATCGATGAAGTGATCGAGGAATTGGCAAAAGGTTCATTAAAAAGCGGTGAAAGTCTTTGTAATCCGGGAGCCGGAAAAGGATATGGGATAGAAAAATCCGCATGTGATCATCCCGATGAAAAAGATTGTGAATAGTGAATAGAATATTTTTGGACGAAAAAAATTTTAAAATAAAGGAGACAATATGAAGATTTGTGTTACTTCAAGCGGTGATAATTTAGATGCCGCGGTAGATGGGCGTTTTGGGAGATGTCAATACTTTATTATTGTAGATACCGATACTTTGGAATTTAACGCGATTAAAAATCCGAATATCGATTCAATGGGAGGGGCGGGAATCCAATCCGGCCAGTTGATTGCCGAACAAAAAGTAAAAACGCTTCTTACCGGAAATGTCGGACCGAACGCTTTTCAAACTTTAACTGCCGCCGGAATAAATATTGTTACCGGCGTGGTTGGAACAGTTAAAGATGCCGTAGAACAATACAAAAAAGGCGGATTTAAATCAACATCCGGCCCCAGTGTAGATTCAAAATCCGGAATGTAGCCGAGGAAGTAAACCCGCCAGCAACCTCAATTTCGTAGGGACACGGCATGCCGTGCCCTTATGGCTCGGAGGTTGGCTGGGGGCGTAAAGGGTCCGGCATGCCGTGCCCCTACGAAATCTTGCGATTTCGAAGGTTGCACCTACGAGGTGCAATTTAAAGGGTTGGAAGGAATAATATTGGAAAAAGAAGTGTTGGAAAATCACGAGCGGTATTTAGAGCGTAAAGAGTTGTATCTGAAATTCGGCTTTGATATTGATAAAGAACGGAATTTTATTCTTGATAAAGCAAAGCCGATTTCCGGAAATATTTTAGAAGTTGGTACCGGAAAAGGCCATTTCGCGCTTGTTTTGGCAAAAGAAGGGTACAAATTCACGAGCGTTGATATTTCTATAGAAGAACAGGAAATCGCGAAATTAAACTTAAGATACTTTAAATTTGAAAAATCCGTTAATTTAAAAATCGAGAACGCGGAACATTTAAGCTTTGAAGAGAATAGCTTTGACATTATTTTCTCTGTTAACACCTTACACCATTTTAACGCTCCCTTCAAAGTGATGGATGAGTTCTCGAGAATACTCACCCCCGGCGGCAAGATTATTTTGAGTGATTTCAATGAGAGAGGGTTTAAAATAATTGACAAAGTTCACGCGGCGCGCGGCGGTATTCATGAAAAAGCCGAATTCGGGCTACGTGACATAGAGATGTATTTAAAAGAAAAAGGGTTTAAATCGGACAGATGCGAAGGTAATTTCCAGGAAATAGTAACGGCACGTAAACCAAAAGCGTAAAATTATGATTATATCAATTGCGAGCGGAAAAGGCGGCACCGGTAAAACAACCATAGCGGTAAATCTCGCGCTTTCCATAGACGGCGCCGTACAATTTTTAGATTGCGACGCGGAAGAACCCAACGCGCACATTTTTTTAAAACCATCCATTAAAACAACTAAAAAAGTTTTTATTCCTGTTCCTGAAATTGATGAGGCAAAATGTAATTATTGCGGCAAATGCCGAGAAGTATGCGCGTATAACGCGATTGCGGTGTTAAAAGGAGATGCTGAAAAAAAAGGAAGCATTCTTGTTTTTTCGAATCTTTGTCACGGATGCGGGAGCTGTTCCTATTTTTGTCATAGAAACGCGATAAAAGAAGTGAATAAAGAGATAGGCGAGATCGAAATAGGCAATTGCGGCGAAATGCAGTTTGTTCATGGCAAGTTAAATGTCGGCGAAGCGATGGCTCCGCCCATTATCCGGCAAATTAAAGAGCATATTGATTTAACCCGTACGACTATTATTGACGCGCCTCCGGGCACGTCATGCCCCGTTGTCGAAACCGTAAAACAAAGCGATTTTTGTGTATTGGTTACCGAACCCACACCGTTCGGATTAAATGATTTAATGTTAGCGGTGGAAGTGTTAAGGAAACTGTGCGTTCCATTCGCGGTGATAATTAACCGTTCCGATTTGGGAAACATGGAAACCGATAAATATTGCGCGGGGCAAAAAATTCCCATTCTTATGCGGATACCTTTCAAAAGAGAGATCGCGTCCGCGTATTCAAAAGGAATCCCCATAGTAAAAGAATTTCCGAAATACACAGATAAATTTAAACAGCTTTTTGAAAAAATAAGCTCCCCAAAAACAACCTCGTAGGTTTCAACCTACGAGGTTGTTTTGGGGTATGGTTAAAAGAAAGCTTACATCAAGCCCACTTTTAGCTCAAAAAACAGATAAAAGTGGAAGAAAACAACAAAAAACAACCCATTTTCACCCCATAAGTGGAAAACCACACCACCAACCTCGTAGGTTGGTAGTAACCTACGAGGTTGGTGGTGGTAAAACCTAACCTTCTTTTTCTGGAAAAAAAAGGGGGGTGGAATGGGGATAGAGGGATAAATGGAAAATTTGGTTAAAGAATTTTTCCGGCAGGGGAGTTTTGCGGTTTGCGGGTCTTTTCGCGATGAAACCAAATATGCTTATAAAATTCTCAAAGTTTTGGTAAAAAAAGGATGTAAAGTTTATCCGGTTAATCCTCATCTTAGTGAAGTTGACGGACTCAAGTGTTATAAAAGCGTAAGTGATATTCCTTTTAAAGTGGATGTTGTTAATTTTGTTACACCGCCCGCTGTAACCGAAAAAATCGTAAAAGAATGTTTTAAAAAGGATATAAAAAAAGTTTGGTTTCAACCCGGAGCTGAAAGTGAAAACGCGATCGCTTTCTGCCGGAATAACGGCATAAGCTCGATTCATGGACTTTGTGTAATGATCGAGTGGATGTGAAAAAGAAAGGATTTTTATGGTAAAGAAAACAGATGTTTTAATTATTGGCGCCGGACCTGCCGGGATTATAAGCGCGCTTACAGCAAAAAGGTATTATCCGGACAAAAATATTTTGGTAATGAAAGATATAGAAAATGGATGTATCCCATGCGGAATTCCTTATATGTTTTGGAGCCTTAAAAATCCGGATGACAATAAACTCGGCACGGCTTCTTTAGAAGCAAACAATATAGACGTGGTTGTTGAAAAAGCCGTTAAACTCAATCACGAGAATAAAACAGTTTACACGAACAGCGGCGAGGAATATAAGTATGAAAAGTTGATCCTGGCCTCCGGGTCAAGCCCGATAACTCCCGCCATTACGGGAATAGAGAAACCCGGAATTTATCCGATATATAAAGACATGGATTATTTGAAAAAAGTGATAGAAAAGTTAAAAAAAGCTAAGAATGTGCTGGTTCTGGGCGGCGGATTTATAGGTGTTGAATTTGCCGATGAAATTTCCAAAATAAGCGGACTAAAAGTGCGTTTAGCCGAAGTTTTGCCGCGTCTTCTCGACAATTCCTTTGATGAAGAGTTTTCCGTGCTGGCGGAAGAAAGATTAAAAGCAAATGGAGTTCAGGTCTTAACGGGCACTAAGGTGACCGAATTTTTGGGTGAGGAAAAAGTTCAAGGCGCGCGGTTTCGGAACGGAGAGGAAATAAAAATAGACAGTGCCATTTTGGGAATAGGAGCCGTGCCGAATACAATTCTCGCGGTTGAAGCCGGTATTGATGTAGGAAAAGGAAAAGGCGTATGGGTGGATGAATATATGCGGACAAGTGATCCGGATATTTTCGCGGTCGGAGATTGCGCCGAGAAAAAAGATTTTTATACCAGACGACGCGCGTCTGTCATGCTCGCGTCAACCGCGACTGCTGAGGCGAGGATTGCCGGAGCGAATCTTTATCGGTTAAAAGTTGTACGCGAGAATAAAGGAACGATCGCGATTTATTCAACTTATGTGGACGGTTTGGTTTTGGGATCTGCCGGTCTTACCGAACAAAGCGCGAAAAAAGAAGGTTTTGAAATTATCGCCTCCAGCGCTGAAACTATTGACAAACATCCCGGAAGCTTGCCCGGAGCGAATAAAATAAAAATAAAGTTGATTTTTTCCAAACATTCCGGAATTCTTATGGGCGGTCAGATTGCCGGCGGTATTTCCGCGGGAGAAGTAATAAATATTATAGGCATGGCGATCCAAAAAAGAGTTTTGATGACGGAATTGGAAACTTTACAAATGGCAACGCATCCGTATTTAACATCCGCTCCAACAATGTATCCGATTGTTATAGCGGCTCAAAACGCGTCGGCAAAAGCGTAATAGGAGACCAAAGTGAAACAGATAGTTATTATTAGCGGAAAAGGCGGCACCGGTAAAACTGTGATTACCGGCGCCTTCGCGGCGCTTGCCGAAAATAAAGTCATGGCGGATTGTGACGTGGACGCGGCGGATCTCCATCTGATATTAAAAACAAGCATTAAAGAAACGCATATTTTTAAAAGCGGAAAAACGGCTTTTATAAACAAAGCAAAATGTACCAAATGCGGAAAATGTATAAAACTTTGTCGATTTTCCGCGATAAGTGATAATTTTGTTGTTGATGGCATTGCCTGTGAGGGATGCGCGTTCTGCAGTTTCGCGTGTCCCTCCGGCGCGATAGAAATGAAAGAAAACCTCGCGGGTGTTTGGTTTATATCCGACACTCGTTTCGGTCCGATGGTTCACGCGAAACTTGGAATAGCGGAAGAAAATTCCGGGAAACTTGTTTCACTAGTGCGAAAACACGCGAAAGAATTGGCTGAGAAAACGAACGCGGATTGGGTTATTGTTGACGGCGCGCCGGGGATCGGATGCGCGGTTATCGCGTCTCTTTCCGGGGTAAATTGTGCCGTGGTTGTTACCGAACCCACTCTTTCGGGCTTACATGACGCTGACAGGGTTATTCGTGTTGCCAAACACTTTGGAATTTTGGTAAAAGTGATCGTGAATAAATACGATCTTAATCCGGACATGACAAAAAAAATAGAAGAATATTGCAAGAAAAATGAGATAACTTTACTCGGTAAAATTCCTTTTGATAAATGTGTTGTGGAATCGGTGATTGCCGGGGAAACCATTATTGAATATAAAGACGGAAAAGCGCGAAAAGCGATTATTGACGCGTGGAGCAAGTTACAAACGGAAGTTGTATAAATTTATATGAAGAGAAGCTATAAACACATTTACGGGCCCGTTCCTTCCTGGAGACTCGGCAGTTCTTTGGGAATAGATCCTTTATCCGTAAAAGACAAGGTTTGTCCTTTTGATTGCGTATATTGCCAAATCGGAAAAACTAAACGCTTAACGGATAAAAGAGATGTCTTTGTTAAAACTGAACGTATTATAACGGAACTTAAAAGTTTGCCGCCGCTAAAGATCGATTATATTACATTTTCCGGTACGGGAGAGCCAACGTTGGCGAAAAACTTGGGAAAGTTGATCAAAGAAGTAAAAAAGATTCGAAATGAAAAAATAGCGGTTTTAACAAATTCAGCATTGCTGAATGATGAAACCGTTCGGGAAGATTTGTTTTTGGCGGATTTTGTAGCGGCTAAGTTGGACGCTTCTCGGGAAGACATTTTTCAATTGATCAATAAACCGCTCAAATTTCTTAAACTTAAAGGAATAATTGAATCAATAAAAAAGTTTAAAAGTCATTACCGCGGAAAATTCGCCTTACAAATCATGTTCATGCCGGAAAATAAAAAATACGCGGAAGAAATAGGACAAATCGCGAAAGAAATTGCTCCTGAGGAAGTCCAATTAAATACACCTCTCAGGCCGCAAAGGATAAAACCTCTCACTCCATCGGAAATGGCAGATATTAAAAAATATTTTAACGGATTAAACGTTATTTCGGTTTATAATGCCGATAGGAAATATGTTAAACCGGTAAGTTCTCTCGAGACCATGAAAAGAAGGGGCAAGGTCTGATTTCATATGAAGACATATCTGGAATGTATACCATGTTTTTTTAAACAGGCTCTTGAAGCCGCCAGACTTTCAGGCGCGAATGAGAAAACACAAAAAAAAGTTTTAGATAAAATCGCGTTAAGCGTTCGGAATTTCCCGCTTTCCTCAAGTCCGCCGGAAATGGCGAGGATAATTCACGGCGTGGTCAAAAAAATGACTAAAAAAAACGACCCTTACGCGGAAATAAAAGAAAAAAGTAATCGACTCGCGCTGAATGCCCGTTCAGAACTGAAGAAAAAAGTGGCGCGTTCCGGGGACAAATTATTAACCGCGATAGAACTCGCGATAGCCGGAAACATTATCGATTATGGAGTAAAAAATTCCATAAACGTCAAAAAAGAGTTGGAGAAAATATTGCGCGATGAAGACGAAATTATTCGCCGCGAGAGAAAATCGATATTTAATTACGGCGCGTTTAAACGCGCGTTAAAAAAAGCTAAAACTATTTTATATCTGGCGGATAATGCCGGAGAAGTCGTGTTTGACTCTATCTTGATTGAAGAAATAAAAAAAGGCGATGGGGATAAAAACATTGTTTATGCCGTAAAAGAAAAACCGATCATCAACGACGCTCTCGCGGAAGACGCGCGCGCGGCGGGAATAGATAAATACGCGCGGATTGTTTCCTCAGGCGCGGACGCTCCCGGAACGGTCATTTCTTTGTGTTCGAAGCAGTTTTTGAAAACATTTAAAGAAGCCGATATGGTCATAAGTAAAGGGCAAGGCAACTTTGAAGCCTTGTCAAATGCCAAAAGATCCATATTTTTTTTCTTTATGGCAAAATGTCCCGTAATCGCAAAAGACGTGAATTGCAAAGTAGGAGACATCATTTTAACACAAACCCCCGATCGCACCTCGTAGGTTTCAACCTCGCAGGTTGAAACCTACGAGGTTGTTTACAGGTTGTTTACTCTCTCTCGCGAAATGAAAGATTTGGTTTTTGAATATGAAGATAAGAATAATTTTTAACAAAGATACTGAAAACAAGAATCTACATACCGGATGGGGCGTTTCTTTTCTTGTTGACGGGAAGGTATTGTTCGATACGGGAGAAAACGGCGCTTGGCTTACGAAAAATATGGATAAGTTAGGTGTCGAAATTAACGAAATACGCGCGGTTGTGATTTCACACGACCATTGGGATCATACCGGCGGATTATGGGAACTGTTAAAAAACAAAGAAGGACTAAAAGTGTATGTGTGTTCGAATGTCAGCGAAAAATTAAAAAATAAAATTAAAGCGCTAAAAGGTGTTCTTGAAGAAGTAAAAGGGACAACGGAAATATTTAAAAACATTTTTTTAACAGGTGAAATTGAAGGCGAATATAAAGGGGAATATTTATACGAACTGGCGCTTGTTGTAAAAACCGATAGAGGCGTCTCTTTGATCACGGGCTGTGCTCATCCGGGCATAACTAAAATGTTGAAAAAGGTGAAAAATGATTTTCCGGAAGAGACTATTTACGCGGTGTTGGGCGGGTTTCATCTTTTGAACGAGAAAAATGAAATTATTATGTCCATTGCCGATAAGTTTAAAAGAGAAGGCGTTAAAAAGGCCGGTCCCACTCATTGTTCGGGGAACACCGCGGAGGAGATTTTTAAACTGAGGTATAAAGACGATTTTTTGCCGATGGAAACGGGGAGAGAATTGGAAATATAAGGAAAAATATAAAATGACGAAATTTAAACAAATCGATGAAGCGAGAAAATTGTTGGACCTGGGAGAAGAGACGACTTTAGAAGAGGTAAGAAAAAGTTATCGCCGCCTTAGTTTGAAATATCATCCTGACAGATGTAGAGGCGCCCAAAAGAAGAAGTGCGAAGAGATGTTCAAAAAAATAAATCACGCCAATCGCGTTATTATGGAATACTGCGCGGGTTATACTTTTTCTTTTAAAGAGAAAAACGTAAAAAGAAACGCGATGGACGAAGAAACTTATGAACATTTAAAACGATTTTATGACGGCTGGTGGTCGGAGCTTAATTTATGAATTCCGTTTTTGATAAACATTTCAAAAAATACGACGCGTGGTATGACAAAAACAAATTTGTTTATTTATCGGAAGTTGAAGCGATACGGAAAGCGCTTCCTAAACAGGGCGCGGGACTGGAAATAGGAGTCGGAACAGGAAGGTTCGCCTTAGAGTTAAATATTGGAATGGGAGTTGACCCTTCAAAAGAAATGTTAAAGATCGCCGAAATACGCGGAGTGAATACTCGGCACGGTTTTGGAGAAAATCTTCCGTTTCCCAAAGAGACATTTGACTACGCGGCGATAATTGTCACTTTATGCTTTGTTTCCGATCCGCTAAAGGTTTTAAAAGAGGCAAGAAGAGTTTTAAAACCGAAAGGCAAGATCGTTGTCGGGATAGTGGATAAAGAAAGTTTTTTAGGCGTAGCATACCAAAAAAAAGAAAACATCTTTTATAAAAACGCGCGTTTTTTCAGCGTGAAAAATTTAACCAAACTTCTTAAAACTGCGAACTTTAGCAACTTCTCCTATTATCAAACCATATTTAAAGAGCCGAAAGAAATTAAATCGAGTGAGATTCCCAAAAAAGGTTTCGGCGAAGGCGGTTTCATCGTGATTTCCGCAGAAAAACAATAAGGACTCGATTTTATACTACTTGCATAAAACAATTGCTCAAAAGAATAGAGATCCTGGTTCAAGGACGGGATGGCAAATTGGCCGGCCGGGATAGCAATATTTTTGAGGTTATGTTTTGTATGTTTTGCCGCGCACCTTGCTACCCCGGGCTTAACCCCAGGGTTGGCGCATGTTGTATGAGCCAAACTGGTGAGGGGAATTCGGGGGATAGGATAGTGGGAGTTTATCCTCGTAGGTTGGTAGTGTTCTTTACTACCATCCTACGAGGTTGAACTCGGGGTATTTTGTTAATGGCGCTTGAACGGAGACACCACCAACCTCGTAGGATAGTGGTGTGAGGAGCCACCACTAACCTACGAGGTTGGTGGTGGCAGAGACTGGATGGAAGTGAATGTTAAAGACCTCTCGACGGCTATTTTTTCGTCATTCTGAGTCCGCCGAAGGTGGGCGAAGAATCTCTTTTTAAGCGAGATTCTTCACTCGGCTCCACCTTGTTCAGAATGACGGATGGTAAGAAGCGGGGTTGTGCAGAGTCTTTGTTAGTAAAAAACATCACAGCATGAGCCAGCCCTGACCCCTCAATTAATTAACGTAATTAGTGTTATTTGTTTTCGTTCAGTATGGAGGTTATTTCCCACCAGGGGTTACAATAAACATTGCGGTATAGTTTTAGGTCTTTTTCTGATACTTTTTGCCAATTTAAATTCTACTAATTTTAACGTATACCCGAAATCTAAAACAATGTATAGTTTCTTCATAGTATAGGGATAGCACAAAACCTTGCAAAATCAAATAATTAATTGCATTTTGCAAAGAAACCCAATTACATAAAATAATTGCCCAAAATGATCAGAGATCCCGGCTCAAGGGCGGGATAGCAATATTGCGGGATATCTTACCGAGAACCAAAATGGCTATGTCTTTCAATATGATCTTGAATTTTCAAAGAAAAACATTCCTATTTCGGTATCGTTGCCTCCCAGAGAAGAACCGTATTCAGCAGATGAATTATTTCCATTTTTTAAAGGACTTCTTCCTGAAGGGTGGTATTTGAATATTGTATGCGCGACTCAAAAAGTGAACAGTAAAGATTTTTTCGGTTTACTGTTAGCAAGCGCCGGTGGAGATACTATCGGAGCGGTTACCGTTACGAAAATGGATGACAAGAATGAATAAGAAATTTCTAAAAAAAAATGTTTAATTCTCCCCGGTGTCCGATAATAGATTTTACTTTATCGGAGATCCCCCAAAAAGCGCAGAAACTGGCCGGCAAGTTTTCCATTTCCGGGGTTCAGCCCAAATTATCCGTAAGCGTGGATAAAGAAAAAAATATTTTAATCCCAATGGCTGAAGGAGGAGAATATATTTTGAAACCGCAAACCTTCGTTTTTCCTCATATCCCGGAAAATGAAGAGTGTTGTATGGATATCGCGGAAGAATTAAAGATAGAGGTTCCGCTTCATTGTTTGATTCCTTTAAAAGATAAAAGTCTTGCCTACATTGTCAAAAGATTTGATCGACAAAGAAACGAAAAAATTCATCAGGAAGATTTCGCGCAAATTCTCGAGCGAACAGATAAATATAGCGGGTCAGTGGAACAAATCGGACAAAAATTGAAAGAAATTTCACGAGCGCCGGGATACGATATGCAGTTGCTTTTTGAAAGGGTTGTTCTGAACTTTCTTTTGGGCAATGGAGACGCACATTTGAAAAATTATTCCATTTTTTATAAGGAAAAAAATAATATTCGCCTAACACCGGCTTATGATATTGTGTGTTCAAAGTTAGTTATCCCTGATGAAGAAGATTCGGCAATTTCCATTAATGAAAAAAAAATAAATTACAACGGTAAGATTTTGATAAATTAGCCGAGTATTTAAATGTGCCTGTGAAAATCAGATACGAAAAATTCAACGATAAAGTGATCACAATAAAAAAAATAATCGAATCTTCCAATCTTGCCAAGGAAAAACAGCAACAATTTCTTGGAATAATAAAAGGAAGAATATCCTCGTTAAAAATATCTTAAGACAAGCAGTCAAATTATATTTAATGGCATGATTTTGTGAATAAGTATCTTGACTTTGAATGTGGTTTCTAATAGACTTACAAGTGTCGCGAAAAAGAATGTTAGGAATTAAAAAATAGGGGGCGAATATGAGCAAGAGAAGCGTTTCGTTTGTTGTGGTGTGTCTATTTTTAACGAGCTTGGTGTGTTTTGAAACGCCGGGGTTCGCTTGGGGGAAAAAGAGCAAAGCGGTAGTTCCGGAACCGAAAACCGAAGTGAAAACTGAACCGAAAACTGAAGTGAAGGTCGAACTTCAAAACGAGACGGTAGACAAAAACGATTACTTAATAGCCGAAATCGGTCAGGAAAAGATATATTTCTCGGAAATTAACCGTGTTGCCCAAAAACTTAACCGATTTCTTAAAGAAAACTTTGAGACAAGCCAAAACTGGCGTTTGAATTTCATTCGCCAATATATCGCCCAGATCGCTTTAGCCGAAATGGCCGAAAAAGAAGGACTGGCGCAAGACGAAAACGTCAAAGCGGATATCGCCAAAGCAAAACAAGGCATTTTGGCGGAAAAACTGGTGACAGACAAATTGGCGCAAGTGCTGATAGCGGAAGAAGACATACAGAATTATTACGAACAGAACAAGGGTAAATACCAAATTAAAGCAAAAATTAAGATTGATTACGTCAAGCCTAAAAACCAAAAAGACGCTGAAAAAATGCTGACACAATTAGAAAAGGGGAAGTCTTTTAAGAAAATTGCCGGGAGTAAAATGGTAAAAACGGATAATTGGATGTCGGAAGATATGCCCGGCTCGCCTGAATTGGACGGCCTTACATCTGAAGACAAAAAAGCCCTGTTCGCGCTCGAAGCCGGAATGACAAGCCGGATAATGACAAATAAGGATGGGGATCTCTTCGTATTTTATGTCAAAGAGAAAGATCCGGTCAAAGACCGAACTTTAGAAGAGGTTCGCCGGCAGGTTCAGTCGGAACTTATGAGAGAAACCAATCAAAAAATCATAACAGACCTGGTTAGAGACGCCTTTCAAAAAGAAAAAGTTACGATATATGAATCTACGATCATAGAGAATATGGCGCCTCAGGATAAAAAAGAAAGTTCCCCATTGTCTTAAACAAATGGTTTTGGTACGTAAAGATGCCCGATACAGTGCAAAAAAAGCAAAAAATTTAACCAGAGGCACTTTAAAAATTCTGTGTCTTCCAAAGAAAAAATATGGAGGCGTCCCACTATTGTTCGTGTGTTAGGGGTAAAATGTTGTCATCCTCGCGAACAGACTGTGTCAAAAGTGGAATTTTGCGTTTTCTTTAAAAAATT
>CAYPYT010000017.1:0-13942 GCA_964415105.1 uncultured Planctomycetia bacterium
ACACGCACTTATTTCGTAGTTTAAAATGTGCAATTAATTAACGTAATTGGTATTAATATAAGGGCGCGCGCATGCGTCCGCCCCTACGAACAACCAACGCTCATATTTTCGATCGTTCCTGTGTATTTTTCATTAATAAATCCGTAGGGGCGGACAGGCGCGCCCGCCCTTGTTCATTGTAATCATTCACCGTTCACCAATTCAATCAGCGCGTTAAACACTTCCGCGGGTTTAATCGCTGTCATACATTTCATTTTTTTGGGACATATCGATTCGTAGCAGGGGGAACACGTTTGTTTTTTATATAATACCTTTTTCTTATTGAATGGAGGAACGTGTCTCTCCGGATCCGTGGGACCGAAAATAGTGACGAACGGGGTTTCTACAGCCGCGGCAATATGCATGGGAGCGCTGTCTCCGGTAAGAAGAACATCACATCTCCGAATTAGAGCAATGAGGCGCGGGATATTGGTTTTACCTATAGCATTGATCGGTTTCGCTTTTGTTTTTTTCATAAACACCGCGCCCAATTCACTATCTTCTTTTGTACCTAAAAGTACGACTCTTATACCTTTCTCCCGCGCGAGGTTTCCCGCGACTTCCGCCATAGATGAAACGCCCCAATTCTTTGTCTGCCATCTCCGACTGGCTGAGATACTGAAAGCGGCAAGTTTTTGGCCTTCTTTCAGCCAACCGCTTTTAAGAAATTGTTCCACCCATTCTTCATCTGATTTTTCCGTCCAAAGCTCGAGTCTATTCTCTATGCGCGTAATTCCCATCAGCCCCAGAACGTATGCCTGATGTTCAACAGGCAAGATAGCTTTCTTCGGAAGACCTATTTTTCGATTGATCAAAAAACTCATTTTTCCGTTATCGTACCCGTATCTTTCCGGGATAGCGGATAGAAAAGCTAAAAGATGGCTTTTCTTGCTGTTTTGAAGATCTATTGACATATCAAAGTCTTCTGAACGCAGTTTCGCGGCCAATTTTAAAAATCCGGCTCCCTTGTCTCTCTCTTTAAAATCACAGGTAATCACTTCGTCAATATATGGACAGTTGTTTAATACGTTTCTGAATCTGACGTCAACAAGAACTTTTATACAGGGCTTCTCGGGATATCTTTCCTTTATCGCCCGAAGTGACGGCGTTGACAAAATAATGTCTCCAAGTGAACTCATTTTGAAAATAAGTATCTTTTTCTCTTCTTTCGCGCGAGCATACGCGGACATCGTCATTGCCATCGTTCGTTCCAATGAATAATTTTCTTCCACATGTTTCCTTGCTGAAAGCGCTATTTTCTGCTGAAGAGATAGATCATTAACATACATCAATATCTTCTGAGCCATATCCTTCGGATTTCCCGGCTCCGCGATGAGTCCGGTTTCACCATGCGTTACATTTTCGACTACACCTCCAACTTTAGTCGCGACTACGGGAATGCCGCTTGCCTGCGCTTCAATAATAGACCTGCCGAAGGCTTCCTGTTCCCGGTTCGCGGAAACAAGCACATCAAGCCCTCTCATCACTTGGAAAACGTCTTCGGAACTCGTCACGAACTTGACAATACGGTCCAAGGTAAGACGCCGAATGGTTAACTCGATTTTTTTTATGTATTCTTCTTTCGCGGCGAGTTTGTCTCCCATCATAACAACTTCCAGATTCGGCATTCTTCTTGAAACATATGACGCGGCCTGCAGAAAATCAAGATGACCTTTTAAGGGTGTAAAACGAGAGATCATGCCTATCCGAAAAGTTTTTCCGACATGCCTTGACGGCAGTTTAAATAAAAACTTTTTAAGATCGACACCTCTGGGAACAATAACAATTTTATGTAACGAAACGTCAAAATTATCTTTCATATACCTGGCCATAGTTTCATTCGCGACAATAACAATCTTACCCCAGCCCATTACCCTGCTTATAAGATGCTTCTTATACTGTCCATGGGCGGTGGTAATAAAGATCCTGCCGCTTTGCCTGGCCGCGAAATATCCAATGAGCGCGGGTATCCTGCTTCTGGCATGCACGATATTGATGTTTTCTTTTCTGATAATATGCTTGAGTTTAAAGTAGCAATAAAGCATCAAAAAAGGGTTCTTTCTGCCTATGGGCAATTTATAGTGCCGCGCACCGATAGCCGCGAGGTTCTTTTCCAAGCTTCCGCCGCCTGAGACAACAACCGCTTTATGCCCGGTAAGCACTAAATGGCGCGCCACTTCAACGGTGCCTTTTTCAACTCCGCCCACATTTAATTTTGGAATAAGCTGTAATATATTCATATGTTGCTGTTAGCCTTTGGTTTTGGACCTTTTTTTAATATTTCATCTCGGTAAGAACGCGCTTTTTTTAGAACAGTTTATACATTTTTTTGTATATTCGCTCATTGTCGTCAAGGATCGGAGCTTTTTTTCTGCCGCTCGCGACATCCGGCAGAGCGGCGAGAACTTTTTCTGAGATGTCTTCCGCTCGCGCGGTTTCAAGGTATCCTTTTTCTTCGAGATTATTCACGAATTTTTCATATTTAGTAAGTCCGGGCGTTTTCTTTCGCGGCATAAATACAACTACTGATTTTCCGGAGGTGACCGCTTCTGAGACCATTGAAATGCTTTCCCCTGAAACGATCACAACGTCACTCACTTCGAGAATTTTCTGAACGGTATGTTCGTCCGTATCTTCTTTGCCTGAAACGAACCGCGATTTTCCGCGGCTGTTTTTCAAGGTTTCTCTTAGTATCTCTTCCGACGCCGGCGAAGTTCTGCGCGAAGTGGTGACGCGCAATTCCGCGCCGATAGCGCCGCTTATTTTTACAAGTTCCCGCGCGACGCGTTTCGTCAGATCGGCGTCAAAACTAAAATAACGATTATCTCCTCCGAACAAAAGCCCGACACACGCCGGTTCCCCCGCGGCGAGCGGCGCGCGCGTTCGGCCTCTTGTAATAAGGTTTGGCGCGAGTTCCGTTACTATCGTTCTCTCGCGATCAAATCTCCTTCCGTCATGATCATGCCGCGGAACTACTACAAGATCAAACTTATTCCTTCTCAAAAAACCCGGATCCAATATCGTAAGATTTCGGCAATAATTCTCCGCTTTCAATATCCGGTTAACCGGAGCCATAGCCGAGCCGGTGCTTACAATAACATCCGCGTATCTTGATGAAAGAAGTTTATAGTTTTCTTTTTCGAGCGCTCTTTTTAAACTTTTCAAACCTTTTTTTCGAGAGCCCGAAAGAAACAAATTCGATAGATCAAATATCGTTTTAGCGGTTTTATTTTTAAACCGAACCCGCAAAATTTCCACTTTCAGGTGTTCTTGGCGGAAACCTTCATCTTTCCGATACCGCTCGATCTGCCGCACCACCTGCAGACTTTGTTTTAAGTGACCCTTTTTTCCGTCATCCAAAACCATAACATATTTTACAGGCGTCATCTTCCACCTTTTATGCATCCAAAGCCACCGATTCGGCGACCTTCTGATATTTTTTTCCAAAAGCTGGTTATATTTCTCAAGATACGGAGTTATATCCTCTTTTCTGCCGATAAACATCGGCTCCTCAAGCACAAGTTCCTGGTACGGTCCCCGAGTTCTATGAATAAATGCCGGAAGTATGCATGCTCCGCTATTTTGCGCCAGGCGATAAGGTCCAATGACTGTTGAAGCCGGACGAGAGAAAAAATCAGATATAATGCCGTGCGCTCCGCCATTCTGATCCGCGAGAAGGCCGATACCCTTTCCGGACTTAAGCGCTTTAAACAGTGTTCTAACATCCGCGCCTTTGCGTATCACAGTGTTTCCCATCATTTCCCTGATCACATTTAAAAGCTCATTCAACCGTTTCATTTTTTGGTCGCGCGTCAAAACATGCAACGGATAGCCTTTGGACGCGCTTGTTGCCGTGCTGAGTTCCCAATTTCCAAAATGCGCGGAGACAAGGATCATTCCGTTCGGATTTTTCGCCGCGCGTTCTATTCTTTCCATATCGCGAACCGTGATATACTTGTTTATATACTCTTCATTGACCTTGGTCATAGAAAGAATTTCCATAAAAGTCTCACACATATTCTCATAGGCCATTTTTACAAGACGGTTTATCTCTTGGGGCGTTTTATTTTCGGAAGAGGCTTTAGCGCTTAAACAATACGCCGCTTTAATGTTTGAATACGCGACACCGGATCTTTTATCGCTAAAAAGATATACAATCGCGCCGATCTTTCGACCAATCCATAAATTAAACCCCATCGGCATCACGTGCAAAATCATGTTAAGCCCTCTAACCAGTAATGACGCTATTAAGTCCAGCAATTAAACTCTCCTTTCCTCCGGTAATATCGATTATAATGTTCAGAATAAAAATTTTTTCCTCTAATTGAGACAGGTCCAATTTTTTAATTTTAACGTAGTCTTTTGCCGTTATAATTATGCCCTCGATCTTTTTCACAACAGAGTCACGATAAATACGGTCAATATCTTTCTGCCGATACGCGTAGTGATCCGTAAAATCATATCTCCCCGCTATTTCCGCGCCGGTGGCGGAAAGTAAAAAAGCTAAATAATCCGGATCGCCTATCCCGCTAAGGACAAATATCTTTTTCCCCTTGAAACACTCAATCGCGTAAGCCGCGCCGGTAACATCGGTCAAAAAAGACGGTTTATGACGCGTTTCAACAATTGCCTTACCCTGCGCTTTTTCTCCGAGAAAACTCCGAATTTCTTTTATCCGGCTCTCGGAAGCGCTATCAACTTTTGTCAGGACAAAAATATCCGCCCTTTCGAGCGCCGAAACGGGCTCTCTTAAAACTCCGCGCGGGAACATCAATTTGTTCCCGAAAAAATTCACGGCGTCAATCATAAGAATGTTAAGATCTCTTTCTATTCTCCGGTGACTAAATCCGTCATCAAGAATAACAACATCTTTTCCGTCCGAAACCGCGCGCCGCGCGTTTAAAACCCTGTCTCTTCCGACATAAACCGAAACCAGCGGCATTTCATTTTTCAACATCACACTTTCATCCTGCCCGTATCCCCTCGTTAAAACCGCCGGTTTTTTTTTAATTGAAACAAAATAATCCGCCAAAAATATGGCAAAAGGCGTTTTACCGGTTCCTCCCAACGTAAGATTTCCGACACTTACTACCGGTATACCTATTTTATACTTGCGTCGAATGCCGGTTTTATACGCCAGATCAACGATCCCGACAGCTATTCCGTATCCCCATGATACAACCAGCAAAACGCTTTTCATAAAACAATCAAAAAAAGAATTTCGCTGATCTTTCATGATCGAAATCATATATGTTCTAACACTAAGAGTCATGTTTCTCCGCTTCGTAGGGGCGGACCCATGTGTCCGCCCTTTTCTTTTTTCTTTATCCAAATTATGAGGGCGCACACGCGGGTGCGCCCCTACGGTATTTGAGGGGTTGGAAAACTCCCAGACCCCTCAACCAATTATATACTTGCTTAGCGCCTCAACCGTTCTGCTCATCGCGCCTTGATTATCCTTAATAACCTTAAACGCGCCCGCCGCCATTCTCGATCTTTTATCGGGATCTTTCAACAACATTTCTAGAGTTTTTTTCAGTTCCGCGGAGTCCTTCACACAAAGGGCCGCCGAATTTTCAATAAAGATATCTGCGATTTTTCTAAAATTAAACATTTCCGGACCGAAAATGACGGGTTTGCCCCACATGGCAGGTTCTATCGGATTTTGTCCTCCTTTTGGAGCGAGACTTCCTCCGATAAAAACAACATCGGCGAGAGCGTATATATCCTTGAGATTCCCTATCGTATCCACCAAAAGCACATCGATAGTTTCCGGCGAACGCGCGGGGGGATCAAGATAATCTGAAAAATTGCGCGCTTTTAAACCGTTTTTTTCTATCATCGCGTTTATGGCGGGGCACCTATTAACATGTCTTGGAACCAGAATAATTCGTAAATTCCGGTTACTCCGCCTTAAATCCTTGTATATATCAACGATCATCCGCTCCTCGGGAAAATGAGTACTTCCGGCAACCAAAACGCGGGTTTCATCGTTAAATCCGAGCTTACTCCGCGAAAGTTCTTTTTCTCCGCGTCGGGGCATCTCACCGTCAAACTTCATATTTCCGCTTACACACGTCGAATTCTCGTTCGCGCCGAGTTCCTTTATTCTCTCGACGTCACGCTCGGACTGCATACAAAAATAAGTTATGTTTCTGAAAACGCGGCGCGTAACGAACTTTATTTTTCGGTAATTTTTGAACGAATTGTCCGATATTCTTCCGTTAACAATAATGGCCGGAATATTTTTTTTCGCGAGACATGCCAAAAGATTCGGCCATATCTCCGTTTCGATCATTATGTACGCTTGGGGATCTATAAGACGCACGGCGCGGCGAACGATCACACTTATATCCAAAGGATAATAAAACACCCCGTCTATAATACCTTCACCTTGCCGCGAAATTATATCCATCCCGGTTTCGGTGGTGGTTGAGGCGATTATTCGCTTTTCGGGGAATTTCTTTTTTACGGCGCGGGCGAGATTAACCGCCAAAACCGCTTCTCCCACACTTACTCCGTGTATCCAAACCGGTTTTTTTAAATCGGTAATCTTTTTCGGAAGGAAAGCGAATTTCTGCATAAAATTTTTATGCGTCTTTCCTTTCACCACCAAATATGGAAAATAGATAATACCGAAAAGAATAAAAGCTATATTGTATAAAATTCTCATCTTAACTTTTTTTGAACAATTCTATGACCTGGGATGCGCTTTAGAATACATTTTTTTTATTCGTTCCGACCCGAGATGCGTATAGATCTGAGTTGTCGCTAAATTCTTATGCCCCAACAACTCCTGCACACTTCTGAGATCCGCGCCGTTGTTTATTAAATGCGTAGCGAAAGAATGACGGATTGAATGCGGCGATATTTTCTGTTCAATACCGCACTTTTTGACATATTTATCAATAAGACGCCTGATGCTTCTATCGGAAAGCCTCGTCCCCCATTTATTAAGAAACACGGCCCTGGAATCTTTTTTTCGCGAGGGGCGAATCTCGTTCAAATATATCCTGAGGCTTTTTTGCGCCTCGCCTCCGAGTAAAGCCATTCTTTCTTTTTTACCTTTACCTCTTACCTTAACCACGCCGGCAATAAGATCAATACTTTCGAGATCAAGCCCGGAAAGCTCGCTCACTCTCGTGCCGGTAGAATATAAAACTTCCAAAAGCGCCCTATCTCTCAGCCCCAAAAGAGTATCCGTCGAGGGGGATGTGATCAATTTTATCGTTCGGTCATAATCTAAAAATTCCGGCAATTTTTTATCCGCTCTCGGCGTAAAAATACTTCCGGCAGGGTTATTGTCAATATATCCGTCTCTAAAGAGAAATTTAAAAAAAGAACGTATCGCGGCCATTTTTCTTATAATGGTGCGCTTTGATATGCCTCTGGCCTTAAGTCCCGCCAAAAAACGCCTTATGTCAAGACGCGTTATCAATTTCGGATCTTGGCCTTTAACAAATTCATCAAGTTCTTTAAGATCGGTCTTATAACTTCTTAAGGTATGCTCGGAATAATTCTTTTCTATATCAAGATATTTTTCAAACTTCTCCATAAAACGCTTCATCCGGAGTTACTCCTCTTCGACAGCTTCTTCGGTTTCCCCGGAAGGCATCTCTCCGGCGGGAAGCTTTCTTGAGGTATACGTACATTTCGGATATTTTGTGCATCCGTAAAACATACCTCTGGAAGACTTGCGTTCAACAAGTTCTCCGTCACAATTTTCTTCAGGACACTTAACACCCGTTGTTATTGATTTGGCGTTTCTGCAAACGGGAAAATCCGAACAGCTTAAAAATCGTCCGCGCCGGCCCCATTTTATAACCATGGGTTTTCCGCACTCTTCACACACTTCATCCGTTTTAACCGCTTGCCGTTTAACGCTCTTCATCCGCTGTTTCGCTTCTTCAAGTTTCTTTAGGAAAGGCTCATAGAAATTTCTGATAACCGAAATCCATTCTTTTTTACCGTCCTCGATGTTGTCCAATTCTTCTTCCATCTTCGCGGTAAACTCTTCATCAACGATATCGGGAAAATTCTCAACCAAAAGCCCGTTAACCAACTCCCCAAGTTCCGTAGGTCTCAATGTTTTGCCCAGACGTTTAATATAATTGCGGGTGATGATGGTTCTAATGGTCGGAGCGTAAGTCGAAGGCCGGCCGATACCTTTTTCTTCCAAAGCTTTCACTAAAGACGCGTCCGAATACCGCGGAGGCGGTTTTGTGAAATGCTGTTCCGGCAGCATTTCTTTTAAGTCAAGAAATTCACCCGGCTCGAGCGGGGGAATGGCGACATCAATGTCCGCGTCGCCTTTTTCGTCTCTATACACCTTTAGATACCCGTCAAAGATAAGCAGACTGCCTCCGGCGCGAAACTGATAATCACCGGCATTGATTATTACCGTTAAAACTGAAAAAAGAGCGTTTTCCATACGGCTGGCAATAAATCTTTTCCATATAAGCGTATATAATTTAAGTTCATCACTCGAAAGATACGCGCTCACCTCGTCAGGAGAACGCAATGGCAATGTCGGTCTGATCGCTTCATGCGCCTCTTGCGCCCTTTTTTTGGATTTATACTCCGGCGGCGTTTTAGGGCAATATTTCTCACCGTGAGTCTCCAATATATATTTGCCCGCCGCCTCTATCGCGTCGCGGGATATATGAACCGAATCAGTACGCATATATGTTATAAGCCCTACGCTCCCTTCGGAGCCCACCTCCATACCTTCATAAAGACTTTGAGCTATCCGCATGGTTTTATTCACTGAAAAATTCAGTCTATTGAACGCGTCCTGCTGCAGGGATGATGTTGTATACGGCGCACGAGGATAACTTTTTTTGTCTTTGCGGCTAATGGACGCGACAACAAATTTCTCTTGTTCTATTTCGGCGATCATTTTTTCCGCTTCTTCTTTTTTGGTCACATTTACTTTTTCGCCTTTATGTTTTACAAGACGCGCTTTAAATTCGCTCGGAGCGTCCTCTTCCGGCGGCAAAACTTTCTGTTTAGCCAAAAGAGCGTCAAGACTCCAATATTCCAGGCTTTTAAAATTCCGTATTTCCTCTTCTCTTTTGACTATGATCATAACCGCTACCGACTGTACCCTCCCGGCACTAAGTCCCCGCGTAATTTTTTTCCATAAAAGCGGACTCAAAGAATATCCAACGAGCCTATCCAATACCCGCCGTGCCTGCTGAGCGTTTATCTTATTCATGTTAAGTTCACCGGGACGCGAAAAAGCCGCTTTAACAGCTTTGGAGGTTATCTCATCAAAGCTTACCCTGTACACTTCCAGCTTTTTATTCGCGAGCTGATTTTTAAGATGCCAGCAGATTGCTTCTCCTTCTCTGTCAGGATCCGCCGCGAGATATATGGCGGTGGAAGTTTTAGCTTCTTTCTTGAGACTTGTCAAATATTTTTTCCGCCCCTTCACTACTGTATATTCCGGTTTAAAATCATTGTCGAAATCTATCCCCATCTTATCCGCCGGCAAATCAATAATATGTCCCATACTCGCGAGCACCTTATACTCTTTGCCCAGTATTTTATTTATGGTTTTTGATTTCGCGGGAGACTCGACGATCACTAAAAATTTTGCCGGCGAACCTTTAGTTTTTACAGATTTTGTTTTTACGGATTTCTTTTTTTTCGCCATATGGTTTCACTCCTGTTTTTAATTACAAGGTACAAGTTACAAGTTGCAGGTTTTCCGCCGAAGGCGGACCCGCCTTCGGCGGGAAACTTGTAGCTTGATGCTTGGAACTTGCAGCTTGGAACGTACCTATTCACGGGCGGACACTTGGGTCCACCCCCTACTTCTTTGCCAATATATAATTTTTCCCCGGCAGTTCTTTTATTTTACCTCTAAGCTGTAAAGAAAGTAAAACTGCCGATAAGTTTTCAAGTTTTATTCCCGAGTGTTCCGAAATGCGGTCAATATGCGCCGAGGGCTCAGATCTCAAAAGTTTTACGATCGGGCTGTATTCCTCTTTTTCTTCATCTTCCTCTGTATCTTTTCTTTTCAACATCTCAGGCTCGAGTTCCGGCGCGGTGTTATTTCTCGACTTAGAACTGTCCATATTAAGTTCTTTAAGCACATCATCGGCCGTCATCACCAAAGCCGCGCCTTTTTGTATCAGCATATTGGACCCGCGAGACGAATAAAAATCCGCCCGCCCGGGTACGGCAAACACGTCTCTTCCCTCGCCAAGCGCGAGATTCGCCGTTATCATCGCGCCACTCTTTATTGCCGCTTCGACCACTATAACCGCCTTCACCATTCCGCTTATAATCCTGTTGCGCCTGGGGAAATTTCCTCTAAAAGGAATCGTAGTTGATGGATATTCCGTGACAACGGCTCCCTTTTCCGTTATACCGGGAATTATCGATCTTGCTTCCGGAGGATATATATGACCAAAACCGCTTCCCATAACCGCGACAGTTTTGCCGCCGGCTTTGATCGCGCCTTTGTGAGAGGCGGTATCTATCCCTCTTGCCATACCGCTCACAATTATTATCCCTTCAGTCGCCAGATCAAACGCGAGCCTCTCCGCCATCTGAAGCCCATAAGCCGAACATCTTCTCGCGCCCACTATCGCCACAGCGTTTGTCCGAGCTCCGGTTAAAACCCCTTTAGAGTAAAGAACCGCCGGGGGATCATATATATTTTTCAAATTTTCAGGATAATCCCCGTCTTTAACGCAAATCGCCTCAATTCCGTTCTCCCGCATATACACGAGTTCTTTTTTATATTCATCGGTCAAACGCGCGGATCTTATTTTTTTTACCAGATCCGATTTCGGCACAATATTTTTTATAACACTCTCCGCCAGACGAAAAATTTCATCCGTTTCAGAAACATTTTCAATAAGCGCTTTGATCACGCGCGGAGAAACACCGGGAATAAGACTAAGCGCCATAATGTCATGGGAAGAAACGCTCACACAGTCTCCTTAATTTCGCCCGCTTGTATCATATTCAGAAAAATATCGGTAATTGCCGGATCCAGTTTTTTTCCCATTTCATCGCGCATTATCAAAATAGCCTCTTCTCTGGAAAATCCCCTGCGGTAAGGACGATCCGCGGTTAAAGCTTCATATATATCCGCGATACCGAGCACTCTGGCTTCAAGAGGAATGTCCTCACCTTTTAAGCCTTCGGGATAACCGGAACCGTCATAATTTTCATGATGATTAGCCATTATCGGGATAATATCCCTTAGAAAATAAACAAGATGCACCATTTCCGAGCCCCAGATCGGATGCTTTTTGATCTCCTCAAACTCCGCTTTATCCAGTTTCCCGTTTTTTAATAAAATCTTGTCATCTATCGCCAATTTTCCGAGATCATGAAGAAGCGAAGCCACTTTGAGGCGTTCTATCCCCTTCTTTTTTATGTTCAGTTTTTCGGCGAGCGAAACGGCAAAAAACATCACGCGAACAGCGTGTTTCGCGGTTCCCGGTTCACTTACTTCCGCGGCGGCAAAAATCGTTTCAACAATTTCCGCGTATGACGTATTCAGCATTATTTCGGTGTTTTCATAAACCTTTACTCTCCGCTCGGATATTTCCTTGTCTTTTTTTCCGATAAACGTATAAAGCATTGTCCTCTGTTTTTCCAAAGGTATGGCGACCCAGCATAAATAATCCTCTATTTCTTTTGTTCCGGCCACCGGAGTATCAAACTTGCCGAGCATTTTCTTTTTCTTTATATCGTTAAATATTTTTTTGATCGCCGGACGCTGAAGCGGCGGAATTATAATCTCGATCCAATTTTTGCCTATGATATCTTTCTCTTTAAAACTGAAAAAATCAAGATACCTTTCATTCGCGAATATAACTTTACCCGAGGGGTCGGAAACCATAACAGAAGCGGTAACATTTCGGAGAAGCTTCTCAAAAAAAAGAACCCATAATACGGTATGTTTTCCATCAATCTTTATCTTTCCCGAATCTTTCTCTCTCCGCGGCATCTGACCCTCTCTTCCTTGTTTTGGAATGTCCTCTTACATTATTTTATTATCTTGCTTATTTTTTTGATAATAGCGTTTATATCAAAATCCGCGGTATCTATATGAAAATCCGCTTTTTCATAAAACGGACGGCGCGCCTGGGAAAGTTTTTTGATCTCGTTCTCAGGGTCTTCAACATTTAAAAGAGGCCTATGAATACTTTTTTTTGTTCTTTCAAAAATAACGCCGGGAGGAGACCAAAGACAAATAACAACACCGTTTTTTTTAAAATTGACCATATTTTCTTTATCCAAAACAGCTCCGCCGCCGGTATCGATCACTTGATCGTTTTTTTCTGAAACGATTTCTATGATCTCCCTTTCAAGCTTTCTAAAGTACGCTTCACCCTTATTTTTAAAAATGTCAGAGATCACAACGCCGGAGCGTTTTTCGATCTCATCATCGATGCTTACATATGTTCTTCCGAGCTTCTTCGCGAGCGCTTTCGCGAGAGTCGTCTTTCCTGTGCCCATAAATCCCACGATAATAATATTCCGCATAATCGGTAATGGCCGTTTTTTTTGCCGCTCTAAATTCACATACTTTTAATTTGTTCCATATATCCGTTATAATTCCGCCGCGTCTCATCAATAGAATCCGAGCCAAACTTATCCATAAACGCCCCGGCCAGAGCTAAACATACCGCCGCTTCCGCGACAACTCCGCCGGCGGCAACAGCCGAAACATCCGCTCTTTCCACTTCCGCCGCGCTAACACTTTTATCATAAACATTTACCGACGCCAAAGCCCTGGCGAGAGTCGCGATAGGTTTCATAAAAGCGGTTATCACAATGTCTTCACCGTTAGACATACCGCCTTCAATACCTCCGGCATTATTCGATGTCCTTTTAAACTTTTTTTCCGCTTCGAGATAAACGATCTCGTCATGTGTTTGAGACCCCTTAAGCGCGGCACATTCAATTCCGCCGCCGATAGATACCGCTTTCACCGCGGGAATAGACATGATCTGACGCGCGAGTTCTCCGTCTAAACGCCTGTCCCACTGGGTATAGCTTCCAAGCCCGGGCGGCACTTTGCGGGCAATAACTTCAAAAGTTCCCCCAAGCGTATCCCCCTGTTTTTTTGCCTTATCTATCTCCTGCATCATCTTTCGTTCGGCTTTTTTATCCGCGCATCGCACCGGAGATCTTTCAATTCCGCTCAATTCCAGGATTTCATCAAACGAAAGATGTTTCGTATTTGCCCGAGAAGAACCTATCATAGTCACATGGCTGAGAATCTCTATTTCAAACTCTCGAAGCAAGAGTCTGGCAACCGCCCCGAGAGCGGTACGCGCGGCAGTTTCCCGCGCGCTTGCCCTTTCCAAAACACTTCTGGCTTCTTTTAGACCATATTTCTGCATACCCGCCAGATCAGCGTGTCCGGGACGAGGGGCTTTAATTTCAGGCAGTGAATCAATCTTAAAATCTTTATTCGGAATTTCTATACAGATGGGACTTCCGATAGTCACGCCTTTTCTTATTCCGGAAAGAATATTAAAATTATCGGCAGATTCTATCGCCATCCGGCCGCCTCTGCCGTATCCATGCATTCTCTTGGCAAGTTCACGCGTAATAACTTTTCTTGCCTCAGCATCCAGCTTAAGCCCCGCCGGCACACCGTCAAGAATCGCGATCAAACTCCTCCCGTGAGACTCTCCCGCAGTCATGTATCTGAGCATATCTACTCCTTTATCGTAGGCCGGTTGGCCGGTTAGTCAGTTGGTCCGATAGCTGGTTGGTCAGTTAGCCGGTTTCTTCCGGCCGACTACCAACCTCGTAGGTTGGTGGTGGCTCTATCATACGGGCGGACACATCGGTCCGCCCCTACGAACAACCAACAAGCTCCGCCAATATCCTCGTAGGTTGGTAGCGCTCTTTGCTACCATCC
>CAYPYT010000018.1:0-13938 GCA_964415105.1 uncultured Planctomycetia bacterium
GACCTTGAGCCGGGATCTCTTCTCCTTTTGGGTAATTATTTTTTGTAATTGGTATTACTACCATCCTACGAGGTTGTTGGCGGACGATTCACTTTCCACTCAATACTACTTACGCGCTTTTTATGTAGAGCACGCGGCACTTCTTGTTTTCAACATTAACTTCCGAAATGCGTGAGCATGCGTATTTTTTAAAAATATATTCCCCGAACTTGCGCATCGTAAAAATATCTGTCCGTTTAAGTTCGTTATTATCAAACCATAAATAGTGTCCATCATTTTCAAATACGCATATCGCGTGATCTTGTCCGGATGTTCCCAGCACCATTATTTTTGATTCGTATCCCAAAACTCGCAAAACCGCCGCGCTCAGAAGCGCGTAATCTTCACAGTCTCCATAAAGCCGATCAAGAGTCTCTTTGGGGGAAGACCAAATATCGCCCGCGGTATCCGCCTTATATTTTATGTTTTTCGCCAGCCACATCGCGTATTCATCGGGAGTGTTGATATTGTGTGCTCCTAAAAATCCGGCTATTTGCGTATCAATTTCAGACGGGCGCGCGACAAGCACACTTCCTAACCTAACAGTTTCCTGGCGTATCACAAAATCTCCCGCGAAAACTGCCGCGCAAGAAGCAGATCCAACCGTACTTGAAAACAAAAGGGTAAAAAGCATCATCAGATTACACGCGATTTTAACTGTCATCAAAAAGCTTTTTCCAGATCTCATGGCGAACCTCCCGAAATATTCTACCTTTACGTTCGCCTAAAGTGTGCCTTTTTGATGTTATAATCATATTAATAGAAAGTTAATTTAGTGTTAAATTTTTAATATTATTATAGCCAGTTTTCGCTCCTTCCGTGTTTCGTGTAACTTATTATAAATAAAGCTGATATGAAAGTGTTCTTTCCGGGAAATTCTACAAATTTAATCTTAACATGATAAAACTGAAGACTTTTCACCTTTTCTATGGAATTAAAAAAAAACAGGGACATCTCCCTTGCGGGTGACGTCCCTGTTTTTTTTATTTTACGTATGAGGGACAGCTAAACATTTTAAAATTACGTACGAATTTTTTTCGCGTCACGCGGGTTTTTCGTCAAACTTATAACCGATTCCTCGAACGTTTTTAATAAATTCCCCGACTTTTCCTAATTTTTCTCTAAGATGGCGAATATGAACATCAATCGTTCTTTCTATAACGATCTTTTCCTCTCCCCACAAATACTCGAGAATACTGCCCCTGCTGAAAACCTGCCCTTTTCGGGTCAAAAGTTGTTCTAATATTTTAAACTCCGTCACGGTTAATTCTATTTTTTTCTGATCAACCAAAACTTCATATCGCCTCAAATCAATCTCTAAAATACCTCCCGCCGCTGTAATTTTCTTGTCTTCTTCGACAATTTTGGTGTTCTTTCTTCGCAAAACCGATTTGATACGGGAATTCAGTTCATTTAACGAAAACGGTTTCACCATATAGTCATCCGCGCCGGAATCAAGCCCTGAAATTTTGTTCGATTCATCACCATGTCCGGAAACGATTATGATCGGAATTGCCTCAAAACGTTCTTTCCCCTTCAAACTTTTACACACTTCAAATCCGTCTATTCCCGGCATGGTTAAATCAAGAATTATAAGATTCGGCATTTCATGGTCTAAAAATTTATATAAACTTTCCGCGTCCCGACATCCATGAACAGTAAAACCTTTATTCGTAAGATATTCCGAAATGGTATTTACGATTTCTTTTTCGTCATCCACTATAACAATTACTTTTTCTCCCATTGTCTCCCCCCGGCCGTTACTTTCTTTTGCCGCGACGCGTGATGATCAAAATTCCCACTGCTAAGTGAAATATGTTCGAACGCATCCCCACCCCAACTATCGTTTTCTCTGCAAATGAAGTGCTTTTAAAAAACTTTTGTTAGTTTTCTGTTAATTGTTAAGGGTAAGCACATTCACTTCATACAAATGAGTATAAGGATAAGCCGCGTATAGTCAAGATTGAGAGCTAATATTTCACATTAACCAAAAATAAACCTTTAGAAGGAGCGGTGGGACCGGCAGAAGTTCTATCCTTCTCGCCGAGGATTTTCTTCATACTGCCCGGAGAGAAACACCCCCGACCGATTTCTATCAAAGTGCCGGAAATATTTCGCACCATGTTATATAAAAAACCATTTCCGACAATATCAATAAAAATAGACGGTCCTCGGCTTTTTACTCTCGCGGAATATATTTTTCTTATGGAAGACCGCGCTCTTTTATCCGCGGCCTGAAACGATTTGAAATCATGTTCGCCTTTTAGAACTCTGATTTCCCTTTTCATGAGAGAAACGTTAAGTTTATAAGGCACACGATACGCGTATCTTTCGATGAAAGGATCCCGCGCTTTCGAACAAAATATATGATACTCATAATGTTTTAATTTCGCGTCAAACTGGGAATGAAAATTGAGGGGAACTTCTTCCGCGCGAACCACTTGTATATCCCGGGGAAGAAGAGCGGTAAGAACGAAAGGAATTTTATTTACAGGAAGCTTTCCTTTGCTCTTAAAATTAGCGACCTGCCCTTTCGCGTGCACCCCGGAATCCGTACGACCGGCTCCATTCACACGGCATTTTTCACCAAACGTTTTTTCTACGGCTTTTTCAATTTCCGCCTGAATGGTTCTGCCGTTTTTTTGCAGCTGCCAACCGTTATAATCCGTACCGTCGTAAGCTATAGTTAATTTTATATTGCGGTAGAGTTGTGAGCGTGGGCTCGTGGTAGTAATCAAAATCCCCCCCGACCCCCTTTTTCAAAGGGGGAGAGAATACGTGTACGTCAAATAAGACATTCCGCGATTTGAATCGCGTTGAGGGCGGCGCCTTTACGAAGGTTGTCGGCGACAACCCACATATTCAGGCCATTCGCTACCGATTCGTCTTCTCTTACGCGTCCGACAAAAACTTGATCTTTCCCCTCCGCAAGAACAGGCATGGGATAACTATTGTTCGCGGGGTCATCAATCACTCGAATACCGGGAAAATTTTCCATAAGCGTGATCGCTTCACGTCTAGTGATCTTTTTCTCGGTTTCGACATTCACGCTTTCTGAATGCGCGTAATACACTGGAACCCTAACGCATGTGGCGGTGACCGCGAGATTCGGCTCACTTAAAATTTTACGTGTTTCTTCAACCATTTTAATTTCTTCTTTGGTATAAAAATTTTCCTTAAACACGTCAATCTGCGGAATAAGATTATACGCTATCTGATGCTGGAATGTATTTACCATCTCCTTCGGAACAACATGTTTTCCTAAAGCGTAATGTGTGCCCCTGCCGCTAAGCTCCATAACTTGTTTTTCCAATTCCAAGATATTTTGTAATCCCGCGCCGGAAACCGACTGAAAAGTTGTAACAACAATTCTTTTAATGGACGCCGCTTTCCTTATGGCCGCTATTGGAAGCAACATTTGAATTGTTGAACAATTCGGATTGGCAATAATACCTTTATGTTTTTTTATCGCTTCAGGATTCACTTCGGGAACAACAAGCGGCACATCTTCATCCATCCGAAACGCACTTGAGTTATCCACACATACCGCTCCGGCACGAACCGCGCGCGGAAGAAACTCTTTACTTCTTGAAGCGCCGGCGGAAGCTAAAACAATATCTATCCCGCGGAATGAATCTTTAGTCAAAACCCGCACTTCGCGCGGCTCGCCGCGAAACGTGATGGTTTTACCTTTTGAGCGTTCACTCGCCAAAAGACGAAGCTCATCTATCGGAAAATTTCTTTCTTCAAGTATGTTTAAAAATTGATTCCCGACAGCACCCGTCGCTCCCATAATCGCGACATTATATTTTTCCTTCGGTGTAAACATCCTTAACTCCTATTTTCATAATAACCTTCAGCTATTTCAACGCCTTGACTACCAGATCTCCGACTTCAGAAGTAGAATATCCCATTTTTCCGGCTGAAAGACTTTTTAACTTGCCGGCTGTAACGGCCATAACCGCTTTTTCAATTTTTTCGCAGGCCTCTTTTTCACCCAGAATTTCCAGCATCATGCCTCCGGCGCATATCGCCGCTAACGGATTAATAACATTTTTTCCGGTATACTTCGGCGCACTGCCGCCTATAGGTTCAAACATGGAAACTCCGTCCGGATTTATGTTTCCTCCGGCGGCGATACCCATTCCTCCCTGTATCATAGCGCCAAGATCTGTAATAATATCACCGAACATATTATCCGTCACCAAAACATCAAACCATTCCGGATTTTTGATCATCCACATGCAGGTCGCGTCAACATGCGCGTAATCCGTTTTGATCTCCGGATATTCTTTTGCCATTTCAGTAAACGCTCTTTCCCAAAGATCAAACGCGTAAGTTAAAACATTTGTTTTTCCGACAAGTCTGAGATTATTATCTTTGTTGCGTCTTTTGGTATATTCAAACGCGTACTTTAGACATTTATCCACACCTTTGCGCGTATTCCTTGAAACCTGCAACGCCACTTCTTCGGGAGTGTTTTTGTTGATAAATTCACCTTCTCCGACATACAGACCCTCGTTATTTTCCCTGATAACCACAAAATCGATATCTTCCGGACCCTTATCTTTGACCGGAGTCCAAACTCCCGGATATAATTTAACCGGTCTGAGATTAATATACTGCTCCAATGAAAATCTGAGTTTGAGCAGGAGTCCCTTTTCTAAAATACCCGGTTTAACATCGGGATGCCCTACCGCTCCCAAATAGATCGCGTCTACGGTTCTAAGCTCCTTGAGAACGCTATCCGGCAGAATTTCTCCGTTTTTTTTATACCTCTCACCACCCAGATCATACATGATCTTCTCATATTTTATGCCGGTCTTTTCCGCGACCGCGTCTAAAACCTTTAAACCTTCATTTATCACTTCCGGGCCGGTTCCATCTCCCGGGATAACTGCTATCTTATACATTTTCATTCCTCCGTATTTTTGTTTTTTTTACTTTTTTTTCTTCGCGGAAGCAATAAGCCCGCCGCTTTCCATTATCTCTTTTATAAACTCCGGAAACACCTCCGCTTTATAAACTTTTTTCTGCCCGGCTTTCGAAATTTCGCCCTTATTCACATTCACTTCCACTTGGTCTCCTTCTTTAAGTATTTCCGCGCTTTCAGCGCTTGTAAAAATCGGAAGGCCGATATTGATCGCGTTTCTGTAAAATATCCTGGCAAAACTTTTCGCGATAACACAAGAAATACCCGCCGCTTTTATCGCGATCGGCGCGTGCTCTCGACTGGAACCGCATCCGAAATTTTCACCGGCGACAATCATATCTCCCGGGTTTATTTTTTTCACGAACTCCGGATCCGCATCTTCCATGCAATACTTTGCCAGTTCAACAGGATCGGACGTATTTAAATAACGAGCCGGAATAATTTCGTCCGTGTTGATATCATTTCCGAATTTATGCACCGTACCTTTAAGCTTCATCTGCCTCCTTTGTCCTCTACATTTGGATTTGGATCAAGGGAGAGGCCTCGCCTGTCCCCCTGAGTTTATAGATCCGCCGGATGCGCTATCGTCCCCTTAACGGCGCTTGCCGCCGCGATTGCCGGGTTCGACAGATAAACAGAACTTTTCGGATGCCCCATACGGCCTACAAAATTCCTGTTGGTGGTCGAAATAGCAACTTCTCCCTTGGATAGAATGCCCATGTGCCCGCCCAAACAAGGTCCACAGCTGGGCGTACAAAACACTCCGCCCGCGCGAACAAAGGTCTCCGCATACCCTTCCTTAACCGCCTCCAGATAAACCGCCTGAGTAGCCGGAATAACTACAAGCCTTACATTGGGGTTAACTTTCTTGTTTTTTAGGACTGACGCCGCTTGTTTAAGATCCGATATCCTGCCGTTAGTGCAAGACCCGATAACAACCTGATCAATCTTGATATTTTTAAAAGCGCTCACACCTTTTCCGTTTGACGGCAGATGCGGCGCCGCCACAACCGGTTCCATCTTAGATACGTTATATTCTCTGACATCCGCGTAAACCGCGTCCTTATCGCTTTTTACTATTTTATAGGCTGTCCTGGCAGGTTTATATTTTTTTATAGCGCTTTTAACATACTGCTCAGTCGTTTTATCCGCTTCAAAAATGCCGTTTTTCGCCCCGGCCTCTATCGCCATATTGCATATCGTAAGTCTATCCTCTATTGAAAGATATGTACTTGTGCTTCCCGTAAATTCAAGAGATTTATAAAGCGCTCCTGAAACGCCGAGATCCGCGATCACATGAAGAATAAGATCTTTTCCACCAACCCATTTTTTTGGCCGGCCGGTAAAACGAATTTGAATCGTTTCCGGAACTTTCAGCCAGCACTCACCGAACGCCATCGCGTAAGCAAGATCCGTCGACCCCATACCTGTCGCGAACGCGCCAAGCGCGCCATGAGTACATGTGTGAGAATCCGCTCCGATCATCAGATCCCCCGGCATAATAATACCTCTCTCCGGAAGCAAAGCATGCTCAACTCCCATTTCTCCCAATTCAAAATAATTCGTGATCCCGAATTCTTTCGCGAAATCTTTAAGGATTTTTGCCTGATTGGCGCTTTTCATGTCCTTCGCAGGCAAAAAATGATCAGGAACCAGCACAACTCGTTTTTGGTTAAACACCTTTTTTTTGCATAGCGCGCGAAACTCTTTTATCGCTATGGGACTTGTAATATCATTTCCTAAACACAAGTCGACTTTCGCCTTAATAAAATCTCCCGGCACTATTTTCTTAACACCTCGAGCGTGCGAAAGCAATATTTTCTCTGTTATGGTATATCCCATAAAAGCTCCTTTTCAAGACCCTTTCAAGAACCTAACGGCCGCTTTACCCTTGTTCACCTACGAAGTGAAACAAGACGAAAAAACTTCCCGGCAGTATCAGCAGTACTATCTTCCCAAAAATTCAGAAAGCAGTCTACCAAATTTCGCCCATAAAATCAATGCCTAAATCAGTTCGCGACCTTACTTTTTGATCTTTGGTCACATTTTTTAAATAGGGACGTCTCCCATTTAATAGCAAAGGTGACATCCCTATTTAATCGTTTAATCAAATGGGAGACGTCCCTATTTATATATTTGGGATGGCGGCTATGAGGGTTTTTGTGTATGGATCTTTGGGGGAAGAATATATTTCGTCTTTTGAGGCGATTTCAACAAAACGTCCTTTCAACATAACGCCAACTGTGTCCGCCATGAATTCTACGATTCTAAGATCATGAGATATAAACACATACGTAATATCAAGACTCTCCTGAAGATCTTTTAAAAGATTGAGTATACCCGCTTGGATCGAAACATCCAAACTGGAAACAGGTTCATCCAGCACAAGCACATCCGGGTTTCTAATGAGCGCTCTCGCGATCGCGATTCGTTGACGCTCTCCTCCTGAAAATTGATATGAATACTTATCCTTGCAGACAGAATAATCCAATTTTACCATTTCAAAGATTTTCCGGCACCGCTTTTCTATTTCTTCTTTTACCACCTTTCTAACAAACAACGATTCCCCTACGATCTCACGCGCAGTCATCCGGGGATTCAAAGAATTGTAAGGATCCTGAAAAACTATATCTTTATCGCCTCGAATCGATACGAATCCGGAATCCGGGGTAAGTATTCCGACAAGGATCTTCGCGAGAGTCGACTTTCCGCATTCGGACTCGCCGACCAGTCCAAAAGTTTTACCTTTTTGGACAGTAAAGCTTACGTCATCAACCGCTTTTACCGGTTCCCTTTTTGTCCTGAAAAAAGTACTTTTTTTGCGGAAATATTTTTTGAGGTTTTTAACTTCTATCATCATATTCATAAAACATCCACGAGATAACGGGCGGACGCAAGGGCCGCCCCTACAAACAATTCGAATAATCGGATAACGGCAAACGCCGGCGCGTGTCGCCCAATTTAGGAACACACGCTATCAAGCTTCCGGTATACTCATTTTGCGGATTATGGAGAACATCTTCTTTTGTTCCCTTTTCCACAATGACGCCGTTTTTCATCACGCACACATTGTGCGCGATCATATTTACTATTGAAAAATCATGTGTGATAAACAGAATAGCTAAATTTTTCTCGTTTTGAATATTTACCACCAGTTCAAGTATTTCTTTTTGCACCGAAACATCCAACGCGGTAGTCGCCTCATCCAAGATCAGAACTTCCGGATCACAGGCGAGCGCCATCGCCAGCGTTACGCGCTGTAGAGCTCCCCCGGAAAGTTCATGCGGATAACTTGAAAATGTACGCTTAGACAATTTTACCATATCTAAAAGTTCTATAACCCGGGAGTTTGTTTCTTTTTTTGTTTTTTTCTGATGCGCGCGAATGCTTTCGGCTATTTGCCGGGCTACACTTGAAACCGGATTCATAGATGTAGACGGTTCCTGAAACACCATCGCAATACCGCGGCCCCTAATTTTTCGAACATCTTCCGCCGGTAACTTAAATAGGTCTCTTCCTTTAAAGATCATCTCGCCGGACACGCGCGCGGCTTGGGGAAAAAGTTTTAAGACGGAACGCGCGGTCAAGGTCTTTCCGCTTCCGGATTCACCGACCAACGCCGTAACGCGCCCGCGTTTGAGACTAAGATCCACATTTTTTACAACACATTTCCCGCCGAGTTCAATCGTTAAATTTTTTATTTTGAGTATTTCAGAATTAAAATTCATATTAGTTTTTTCTCTCCGCCTTCGGATCCAAGACTTCCCGGAGCCCGTCTCCTATCATATTGAAGCTCAAAACCGTTATAAGTATTGCCAGCCCGGGAAAAAGCGTAAGCCACCAGGCATAATCAATATAATTTTTTCCGATAGTTAAGATGTTTCCCCAACTTGCTTCGGGCATTTGCACCCCCAGCCCTAAAAAACTTAGCGCGCTTTCTATAAGTATCGCGCTTCCCACCGAAAGTGTCACGCTTACGTATACCGGCGCCATCGCGTTAGGCAAAATGTGCCTATACATTACGCGTAAGTTTGAAACTCCCTCTACCCGCGCGGAATGTACAAAATCCCGTTCGGTCAAAGTTAAAAATTCCGCGCGCACAAGCCGGCACAAACCCGCCCAACTGGTTAAACCGATGACAACCATTACATTAACAATGCTTGGACCTAAAAATGTTACAACCATCATGATAAGAAAAAATGTCGGAAAAGAATACATCACTTCGACCACCCGCATTATGATCGCGTCTACCCATCCGCCAAAATACCCGCTTAGCCCTCCCAACAAAACTCCGATGATAAGAGATATTACAACCGCGATAAACCCAACGCTTAAAGATACCCGCGCGCCGTATAACATCCGGCTGAATACGTCACGTCCAAGATTATCCGTCCCGAACAAATGCTCCAAAGACGGTTTTTGAAGAATTGTCTGCTGGGAAAGATCCATTTCTAAAGGGCTATAGTCCGCGATTGCCGGCGCGAAAATAGCGGAAATCGCTATAACCATTATTATCGCCGCGCCGATACATATTTTTTTCATAAAAGGTGTTTTCCTCCCGCCTAATTCACCTCGAAATTAACCGCAAATCGGCGAACCGGCAAACCGACCAACTATTTTTCCATCCGAATTCTCGGATCAACTACCGCGTAAAGTATATCCGAAATCAATATCCCCAAAAGCGTTAAAAAAACCGCGATAACCCCCACGCCCATAACCATCGGATAGTCATAATTCATTATTGCCTCATACCCGAGCCGGCCCATTCCCGGCCACGCGAATATCGTTTCAAAAATAAAACTGCCTGAGATTAATGCCGGCAGAGTAAGCCCAACAATCGTTATGATCGGTAAAAGCGCGTTTCTCAATATGTACCGCGAAGTTATATATCGTTCCGTAAGGCCTTTCGCCCTCGCGGCAATAATAAAATTTTCACCTTTGACTTCAAGCATACTTGACCGAGTATACCGCGATAACGCGGCTAAGGAACCCAGCGTTATAGCCGTAACAGGTAAAACCAAATGCCAAAGAAGGTCCTTTATTTTACCAAACCCTGACAAATATTCGACATACCACGGAGTCATCCCCGAAACCGGAAACCACCCTAACTTAAAACCAAAAATAAAAACTAAAATAAGCGCGAGCCAAAAACCCGGCAGAGCGTAGCCGATAAACACTAATATCGTGCTTATTCGGTCAAACAATGAATCTTTATTAAGAGCGCCGTATACTCCAATCGGAATCGCCAAGGCGAAAATAGCCAGAAGAGAAACTATCTGTAAAAGAAGGGTCGCCGCGAGACGCGATAATATTTTCGAGATAACACTCTCTCCATCGATAAATGACGTACCAAAATCCAAAGAAAAAAAGCGCTTCAACCAGAGGACATATTGCGTCAATACGGGTTTATCCAACGCGTACATTTTATTAAAATTCGCCCGCGCGCTTTGGGATACTTCCGGATTCATCCCATATTTCATGCTTGTCGGGTCCCCCGGAGCCAGATGCATGACGATAAACATAATAAACGATATCCCCAAAAGCATCGGCACGATCAGTAATACTCTTCTAATAATATATTTTTTCAAAATTTTTCTCCAAAAATTAAAATCCCTTACTCCCCTTTTCAAAGGCTACCCATTACCCATAAGTTCAGGAGGGGATAATTGTTCGTTAAATTAAAGATGTTTTTTCCTAACATTCGCCTCCGACCAGCCTCTGCCACCACCATCCTCGTAGGTTGGTGGTGGCTCTTCACACCACTAACCTACGAGGTTGGTGGTGTTTGTTACGAACGGCCACCATTAACAAAATACCCCGAGTTCAACCTCGTAGGATGGATAGAGCTCTGGCCGCACGAGGATGAACTCCCACTATCCCCCCGGCGCTTCCCCTGACAAGCGTTAGAATGACAAAACTCACTTGTCATTCTAACACTTGTATTTTATTTCATTTTCCGGAACATACCAATCAATAAAATTGTACGAAATACCGGCCGGTGCCGGCTCGATCCCTTTAAAACGTTTATTAACAGCCGGCAGTGCGTATGGGAAAAACAAAAAAGTATAAGGGGCGTCTTCCGCTAAACGCCGATGTATCTTTTTGTACATTTCTATCCTTTTCTCGGGATCAAATTCGCGCCGTCCGGCTTCAATAAGACTATCAACTTCTTTATTCGAATAGGAAATAAAATTAAGTCCTTTTTCTCCGATAGAATCCGTGTGCCATACCGAAAAAAGGTCAGGATCAATCGGAATTGTCCAACCTAAAATTACAGCCTGAAAATTCTTCTTGTTTATAAACTGGTCAAGAAACGCCGCCCACGCGACCGTCTCGACGCGCGCTTTTACGCCTACTTTCGCCCACTGGTTCTGGACGATTACAGCCGCGTCTTCTCGTATCCTCGCGCCCTGGTTCGTGGAGATCCTTACAAAGAATTTTCGTCCGTCCTTTTCTAAAACACCGTCGTTATCGGAGTCGTTCCATCCCGCTTCTTTAAGCAGTTTTTTTGCTTTCGCCGGATCATACTCATATCCGGGAACGGTCTCGTCATAATAGGAAGTGCCTTTTAAAAACGGCCCCGTACACTCCTCGCCCGCGCATAGAAGCACCGCGTCTATTATTTCTTTGCGGTTTACCGCGTAGCTTAACGCCTGCCGAACCCTTTTGTCACTAAACAACGGATCTTTCGTATTATAACCGATATATGAATACGCGTGCGCGAGATAAGAATATTTATTTATTTCCGATTTGAACATAGGTGTATCACTGCGGTAAAAAAATTGGTACGGTGTGAGATTCATAGCGTCCGCGCCGCCGGAAATCAGTTCAAGGAACTGCACAGACTCATCGGGAATAATTTTGTAGATATAATGCTTTATACCGGGCGCGTGTTCATAAAAATCCGAATTTGCCCGAAGCGCGATATATTCTCCGCGTTTCCACTCGGAAAAAATATAAGGGCCTGTCCCGACAGGAACTTTTCCGGAAGCTTCCTTCCGGATATTTTTTACATCGCGGAATAAATGACTCGGAACAATACCCATACCAAACTTCAAAAGTGCCGGCGCGTAAGGCGTTCGGTAATAAAATTTAACCGTATATTTATCCGGAGTTTCTATTTTGTAAATATCACTATAACTCGATACGTAGGGACACCCTGTTTCAGGTTTAATGATAGTTTCATACGTAAATTTGACATCGCGCGCGGTAAACAGCGTCCCGTCATGCCATTTAACCTTTTTTCTGAGATAAAATGTTATAGTTAACCCATCCGGAGAGATTTCCCAACGTTCGGCCAGATCTCCTTTAATATTCAGATCCTTATCGACTTTTACCAAACCCGTGTAAATAAGTGAGCATATGGAACTTGACGCGCTGTCATCCGCGAAAAACGGGATCAATATCCTCGCGTCCGCCGCGCCGGAAGAAACATACGCGTCCCGCGGAACATATTCCGCCGCCAAAACATGATTCCCGAAAAAAAATAAGCCCGCGGCATAAAAAAAGACCACTATACAAAATAGTGGTCTTTTAAAAGTGCGTATAATATTATCAATTTTCAGCACAAGTGTTCTACTTTCCTGCCCCGCCCCATCTGTCATTCCCGCGAAAGCGGGAATCTCTAACTCCATTACCTTAAAAGATTCCCGCCTTCGCGAGAATGACAACTACGGTAGAATTTTTTTATCGATACACTTCAAAGCCTCGTTGGAGTACTACTATCGGATTCATTTTTCGGCGTAACCTTGACCCCGGTTTCGGACGCGATACCTTTACCCGCCTTGGCGGAATCGGCATTTTCTTTTTTCGCGGTCTCTGAAACTGTCGGCATTCGCATCCCGCTCAAAAGAGACCTGCCACGCCTGGACGTTACCATACCTAAAACTAACGATGTTACTAAAAACGCGACAGCCGCTACCGTAGTCGCTTTTTTCAGAATAACCGGAGCCTGCGTACCCAAAATTGATTGGGTCGCCTCTCCGCCGCCGAATGTTTCCGTAAGACCGCCCCCCTTACCCGCCTGAAGCAATATCACAGAGATTAAAATTAGACACACAACCATATGAAAAATTATTAAGAGTATATACATTAGGCATCAATCCCTTTTTTTGCGTATATTTCCGATGTGGTTTTGATCATACCAACAAAACTCTCTGATTTCAAGCTCGCTCCGCCGATCAAACCGCCGTCGATATCTTTTTCCCGCATAATGGACTCAATATTATCGGGTTTCACGCTTCCACCGTACAATATGCGCGTGTTAGAAGACAATTCTTCGGAATATAATTCATTAAGTAAAGCTCGAATCATCGCGTGTACTTCCTGAGCCTGCTCGGGAGTCGCGGTTCTGCCGGTTCCTATCGCCCAAACCGGTTCATACGCGATTATTAGCGCTTGCAAATATTTCTCGTGAAATCCGCTGAGACCTTCAGTCACCTGAGTTTTAACGATTTCCAACGTTTTTTCGTTTTCCCTTTCTTCAAGGGTTTCACCCACGCACATGATTGGAATAAGCCCGCCGTCGATCACCGCGCGAATTTTTTTATTAACAGTTCCGTTTGTTTCCGAAAAATATTTCCGCCGCTCAGAATGGCCGATAATAACATACCCGCACCCAACGCTTTTAAGCATACCCACCGAAACTTCTCCGGTAAACGCCCCTTCATCTTCCCAATAACAATTCTGGGAACTTAAAGCGATATTAGTTTCAATCAGCATTTCTCCGACATCACTAAGATTCACAAAAGAAGGCGCGATAACGATCTCGACATTATTTATGTCAAAAACATCACGCTTTATCTCGTTTGTCAAAGCCATCGCCTCTTTAACATTTTTATACATCTTCCAATTTCCCGCGATAATAGGTCTTCTCATTTTTTCACTCCATTTCACTGATTCACCATACACGAGCCAGACACATGGTCCGCCCCTACGAACGACCAACAAACTCCGCCGACATCCTT
>CAYPYT010000019.1:0-7138 GCA_964415105.1 uncultured Planctomycetia bacterium
CCTCGTGACCACCAACCTCGTAGGTTACTACTAACCTACGAGGTTGGTGGTGTAGTTGACATAACTATGCTGCAAATAACTTGCGAGGTTGGTGTTTTTTTTTGTCGCGTGAATGTTTTTTTTGGTGAGGAAGGTGGTAGATTTGACTTTATGCTGAAGGTATAGTAGTATGCTTTTTAATGGGAGAATCTTCCCCGGAATGACAAAACCGGACGCGGGAATAACAGAAAAACGGTGTTTTTTAGAAATTTTGAGAAAGGTGTTAAAGGAGGAACAATGGAAGATAAAATAAAACAAGCGATCGAAAAAATTCGATCTATTCTTCAACAAGACGGGGGAGATATAGAGTTTGTCGCTCTTAAGGGCAAGGTTGTGCAGGTAAAACTAAAAGGGGCCTGCAGCGGGTGTCCGATGAGCCAGGTAACCTTAAAATCCGTGGTAGAACAGACTTTAAAGAAAGAAGTGCCGGAAATAGAAAAAGTAGAGACGGTTTAGTTTGCCGGTTTTCCGGTTAGGTGGTTGATGGTTGGTTAGTTAGCTGGTTAGCCGGTTCTCTCCAATCTCGCGGTTTTAATCCGCGAGGTTGGTGGAGGCTGGATATTTTGCGATAAAGGGTAGTTATATTTTGAATGTTGGGGTATAATATTATGGGTTTGGATATTAAGATCATCCGGGAACAAAAAGAAAAAATCAGAAAAAAGATGATCAGGCGCCTGCGGAGCCAGAATTCAGCTTTAAGGGGCAAAAGAAGCCGTCAAATACAGGAGAAACTTCTTTTAACCAAAGAGTTTAAGACTGCGGGTACGGTTATGGTATATGTTTCTTTGCCGGAAGAAGTGGACACCTATTATTTTATAAAAGAGGCATTGAAACAGGGAAAAAGAATTGCGGTTCCGTATATTGAACCGCCGAGTCAAAAGATAACAGCTTCTGAACTTAAAACGTTAGAATGTTTGAAAAAGGGTCCTTTCGGCATATATCAGCCGGAGCCGTCAAGCAAAAAGACAGTAGCTTTAAAGAAGATAGATTTAATCATGGTACCGGCAATCGCATATGACAATAATAATATGCGTTTAGGAAGAGGAAAAGGTTTCTATGACAGGTTTCTTTCCGAGCGCGATTTATCTTCCGTGAAAACTATTGGATTAGCTTTTAAGTTTCAGATTGTTGACTCTCTTCCCGCAAGTCCTCATGACCGTCCCGTATTAAGCGTTATAACGGATTAACAGCCTTAAACTCAAGATAAAAAGCCGAATTTTGTGTTCCTCACGCGTCGTTCTTATACAAAGGGAGGAATAATATGAAAATGTATAGCATGACGACCTATTTAGGCTTTGCTTTTTTAGGAGGTGTGTTTTTCTTTCTTCTGGGATATATTTTAAGAAAATATACCGCCAAAATGAAAGTAAAGCGCGCGGAAGAAAAAGCGAAAAACATTATAAACGATTCAAAAGTCGAAGCTGAACGCAGAAAACGAGAATCCATACTTGAGGCGAAAGATCTGTCTCTCAAGATGCGGGCTGAATTTGAAGCGGAAGCAAAAGAACGCAGAAAAGAAATTTCAGCGATGGAAAAACGGCTTGTGCAGAAAGAAGAAAACATTGATAAAAAAATGGAGTTTGTGGAACAACGGGAACGGGATGTGAAAAATAATGAAGCAAAACTTCAGCACGAACATTCTGAAATAACCCTGCACAAGGAAGAATTGGACAATCTTCTGCGGGAAGAAAAAACCCGCCTTCAGGAAATATCGGGAATGAGTAAAGAACAGGCCAAAGGGCTTTTAGTCAAAAAAATGGAAGGCGAAGCCAGACAGGAAGCGGCGTACACAATAAGAAGAGTTCAGGAAGAAACGAAAGATAAAGCCGACAGAGAAGCGAGAAAAATTATCGGCCTTGCCATAGAAAAATGCGCGATGGATCATACTGTGGAAACGACAGTAAGCGTTGTCTCTCTTCCTTCTGAAGAGATGAAAGGAAGAATAATCGGGCGCGAAGGAAGAAATATCCGCGCGCTTGAAATGGCAACGGGGATAGACATCATTATCGATGACACTCCGGAAGCCGTTATAATTTCAGGGTTTGATAAGTTTCGACGGGAAATAGCCCGGATCTCGCTTGAACGTTTGATAGAAGACGGAAGGATACATCCCGCTCGGATAGAAGAAGTTGTTGAAAAAGTAAAAAAAGAAATGGAAGCTAAAATAAAGGAAGAAGGCGAAAACGCGCTTTTGGATATGGGAATACACGGAGTTCATTCGGAACTTGTAAAACTTTTGGGCAGATTAAAGTTTCGTACGAGTTACGGGCAGAATGTTCTTCAGCATTCCAAAGAGACGGCGTATCTCATGTCTGTCATGGCGGGGGAGCTCCGTCTGGATACGATGCTTGCCAAACGGATCGGGGCGCTTCACGATATCGGTAAAGCTGTTACTCATGAAATGGAAGGGTCTCACGCGGCGCTGGGAGCGGATCTGGCGAGGAAATATGGTGAACCCAATACTGTGGTTCACGCGATCGCGGCCCATCACGGGGATATCGATCCGAAAACGCTTTTGGCGGTTCTCGCGCAAGCGGCGGATACTATCAGCGCGAGTCGTCCCGGAGCGCGCAGAGAAACACTTGAATCATATGTGAAGAGACTGGAGAATTTGGAGGCGATCGCGAATGAATTTCCGGGTGTTGAAAAAACATACGCGATTCAGGCCGGTCGTGAAATTCGCGTGATCGTTCAGCCTGATAAAATTGATGACGCGAACGCGTCCGTAGTCGCGCAAGAAATAAAAAAGAAAATCGAACAAAGTCTGCAGTATCCCGGGCAGATCAAGGTTGTGGTGATTCGGGAAACGCGGTCGATCGAATACGCGAAATAGGTGCAGGGTGTATATTGTCACAATTTAGGTAACCGTTTACGATGGCGGTACCTTATACCGATTACAAATTGAGAGGGGTTTTATGCGCGTTTTGTTTGCGGGAGATGTTGTCGGCAGGGCCGGGAGAGACATAATAAAAGGAAGACTGGAGCTTTTTAAGGATAGAGAAAAAATTGATATCGCTATTGTCAATGCCGAAAATGCCGCCGGCGGCAGTGGACTGACCCCGCGTATAGCTAAGGAACTTTTTTCCGCGGGAGCGGACGCTTTAACTTCAGGCGATCATATTTGGAGAAAACGTGAAATATATGAATTTTTGGATACCAACGATAAAATAGTGAGACCTCTAAATTATCCCGAAGGCGCGCCGGGTAAAGGGTCGATCATAGTTGAAACTGACCCCGGCGTAAAAGTCGGGATCATTAATATTATCGGAAGGGTTTTTATGGACGCGGTTGAATGTCCTTTTCGAAGTGTTAAAAAAGAGGTGGAAACTCTGCGCGAAATAACGCCTATCATTATTGTGGACATGCACGCGGAAGCGACTAGTGAAAAAGTTGCTATGGGATGGTATTTAGACGGCAAAGTCACGGCCGTGATCGGCACACACACGCATATTCAAACGGCAGATGAAAAGATCCTGCCCGAAGGCACCGCGTATATTACGGATTGCGGTATGACCGGGCCGTATGATTCGGTGATAGGACGGAAGAAAGAAAAAATAATAGAAAGATATTTAACCCAGCTTCCGACAACGTTTGATCTGGCGGAAGATGGTATCGAAATGCACGGGGTGATAGTTGACGTAGACGAAAAAACAGGAAAAGCCCGCGGCATAAAAAGGGTGCGGGAAAAAATGTAAGGATTCATTTGATAGTTTTTATAAATAATAATTTCTGTTCGCGAGATCAGGAGGAATTTAATTCAGGATAAACATTTTATTTTGAATTTGAAAACGGAAAACAAAATGAATGACGCGCGAATTTATACGGTTACCGATGTAACAAGAGATATACGGGTTATATTGGAAGAGACGTTCAGCGACGTATGGATTGAAGGCGAAATTACGAATTTGACGGTTTCATCCGCGGGACATATGTATTTCAGTCTCAAAGACAAAAACAGTTTACTCAACTGTGTTATGTTCCGTGCGGACGCCGCGCGTAACGTGTTTAATCCTGAAGACGGCATGGCGGTCTTATGTTCGGGAAGGATTAGTGTCTATGATAAACGCGGACAATATCAGTTGTACGCGCAAAAGATAGAGCCGAAGGGCCGGGGTTCACTCTCTCTCGCGTTTGAACAGTTAAAAGAAAAATTGCGGAAAGAGGGATTGTTTGATGACGCTCGAAAAAAACCGCTTCCTTTTTTGCCTCGGCATGTGGGTATAGTTACGTCTCCCTCCGGCGCCGCGATAAGAGACATATTAAAAGTCGCCCGTCGTAGAAATCCGAATATTGAAATTTCAATCAGTTCCGTCCGCGTTCAGGGCTCTGAAGCAAAAGATGAGATCGCGCGTGCTATCGGCGGCTTTAACGAGTATAATGAATGGGAGAGAGTCTTGCGCGGTGAATACGAGCCGGTCGATGTTATTATTGTAACCCGCGGCGGGGGCAGTCTTGAAGACTTATGGCCTTTTAACGAAGAAATCGTCGCTCGAGCGATCAGCGATTCGTTCGTTCCGGTCGTGAGCGCCGTAGGGCATGAAATTGATTATACAATTTCCGATTTCGTGGCGGATTTTCGAGCGCCGACTCCATCGGCGGCGGCGGAAGAAGTTTTTCCGGCCGCGCGGGATCTTCTGCTTCGCTTAAAACAAAGCGGAGAGAGGTTGTTTCTATCGGTAAAAAATAAGATCAGATCACTTGAAAAATCCGTTCACGCGCTTGAAACAAATTATGTTCTTCGCTCTCCCATAAACGTGTTATTGCGTATGGAGCAGGAAATCGATGATCTGAATAAAAGAGCCGAGACTTGCCTAACGCATCTTTTGGAAATGAAAGAGGGAAAACTCTGGGCGATTTCGGGTAAACTGAACGCGTTAAGCCCTTTATCTGTTCTTGACAGAGGATACAGCATAACCTTTGCCGGCGGCAAGGCGGCAAAAAGCGCGAAAGATTTTCAAAGAGGCGATTTGGTGCGTACAAAATTTGTCGACGGGATTGTTGAAAGTAAAGTGGAACGAATTGAACGATAAAAAAATCTCGCGGGAGGATGAGAGATGAAGAACATAGATTTTGAAAAGGCGTTGGAAAAACTTGAAGAGATCGTGGCAAAACTCGAAAAGGGGGATTCGTCTCTCGATATGTCGCTGAAACAATATGAAGAAGGGATCGGGCTTGTACGCGAATGCAGGGAGAAACTTGGTAAAGCGAAAAGCAAAATCGAGGAACTTATAAAAAACGATGACGGAAGTTTTCGCAAAGAGGCGTTTCCTGAAAAATAACATATAAAAAAAACATTTTCTTGTTCAACCTCGCGAGGTAACCCGCGAGGTTGAACAAGATCTCAAAAGAGCAAAATGGAAAAATTATTGCGAAAAATAAAATCCCCCGAAGATCTGAAACAAATGGATATTGCGGAGCTTAAACAGCTTGCCGGTGAAATACGGGAAAAAATAATCGATGTTACATCTCGAAAAGGCGGACATATTGCGGCGAGCTTAGGCGTGGTAGAACTCGCGATCGCGGTGCACTATTGCATGGAAAGCCCGAAAGATAAGGTTGTCTGGGATGTGGGGCACCAAAGCTACGCGCATAAATTGCTCACCGGAAGATACGAAAAATTCGACACATTACGTGAAATGGGAGGCATAAGCGGATTTCCGAACGCTTTGGAAAATGAGCACGACCCGTTTACTTGCGGACACAGTTCCACGTCAATTTCTTCCGCGTTAGGTTTATTGACCGCCGCGGAGCTGAACGGAACGAAAGACAAAGTAGTCGCGATCATCGGAGACGCGGCTCTTTCAACGGGACTCGCGTTCGAAGGCCTGAATCACGCGGGACATATGCAGAAGAATCTGATCGTTATTTTGAATGATAACGAGCACTGCATATCCAAACCTGTGGGCGCTCTCTCCCGATACTTGACGAACGTTATGACCAACCCTTTGTATAACAGAGTGCGTGAAGAAGGGGAAAGGATACTCAAAGGAATACCGAAACTGGGACCGGCAGCTTATCGGACGGTTAAAAAAGTTCAAGAAGGAATAAAAAATCTTTTAGTCCCCGGCATATTATTTGAAGAATTGGGGTTTCGCTATTTCGGCCCTTTGGACGGACATGATCTTGAACAATTAATATCGACCATTCAGCGTGTTCGTAAAATGAAAGCTCCGATACTTATACACGCGATCACGAAAAAAGGCAAAGGATACGAATTTTCGGAAAAGGAACCGACAAAATTTCACGGTGTGGAAGGGTTTAATATAGATACGGGAACCATCTCCCGAAATAATAAAAAATCGTTTACGGATTATTTCTCAAACAAAATAACCGAACTCGGAAAAAAGAATTCAAAAATTGTCGCTATTACCGCGGCTATGCCCGATGGCGCGGGGCTTAAACTTTTTTCCGAGGAGTTTCCCGAAAGATTTTTCGATGTGGGGATCACCGAAGCCCACGCGGTAACTTTCGCGGCGGGACTTGCCAGGGGAGGGTTGACGCCGATAGTAGCCGTTTATTCAACATTTCTTCAGCGCGCGTATGATCAGCTTATTCATGATGTCGCTCTGCAGGGTCTACCGGTTATTTTTTGTCTTGATAGAGCGGGACTGGTGGGAAGAGACGGGCCGACGCATCACGGGGTTTTTGATGTTTCATACACAAGGACTTTGCCCGGTTTTATAGTCATGGCGCCGAAAGACGGCGCGGAACTTGAAAACATGCTGGAAAAAGCGGTAGAATGGAAGAAACCGGTTGTTATAAGATATCCGCGCATGGAAGCGGAGCGGATCGTTTCTGATTCTTCCTGCGAAATCCTCGAGATCGGACGCGCGGAAAAACTGAGAGAAGGCGATGCCGCGATAATCTTCGCGCTGGGAAACATGACGAATACGGCGCTTCTCGCGGCCGAAATATTATCGAAAAAGGATATCGAGCTGAAAGTGGTAAACGCCAGGTTCATTAAACCTTTGGACAAAGAAATGCTTAAAGAACTGGCCAGCGAGGGAAAACAAATTTTTATTTTAGAAGAGAATATTAGTTCCGGCGGTTTCGGAAGCGAGGTTCTTGAATTTTTCGAAAGAGAAAACATAAATAACGT
>CAYPYT010000019.1:7238-13893 GCA_964415105.1 uncultured Planctomycetia bacterium
GCGGTTTCGGAAGCGAGGTTCTTGAATTTTTCGAAAGAGAAAACATAAATAACGTGAGAGTGAGATGCATAGCGCTACCTGACGAATTTATCGAGCACGGCGCGCGTTTCGAACTTCTCAGGAAATATCATCTCACGCCGGATGAAATAGCGGCAACAATAGAATCGGAACTTAAAATGACTTGGTGAGAATAAACGCTGGCCGTCATTATGAACGAAGTGAAGTATCAATTATGAAAAATAAAAAGGCGAAAATAACAATAGACGCGAAAAGATGCAAGGGATGTTTGCTTTGCGTGCAGGTTTGTCCTAAAAAGGTTTTAGAAAAAGGGGAAAAAGTTAATAAACGCGGGATTCAGTGTGTTATCGTAAAGACGCCTGAGGATTGTATCCGGTGCGGGTTATGCGCTATAATGTGCCCCGATTGCGCGATAGAAGTGAATCTGTAGGGGCACCTTGCATGTGCCACCTTACAATCCGAAAAAACGGAAAGGGTTATTGGACATTCGTAGGGGCGGACCCGCGTGTCCGCCCTTACGAATAAGGTATACTTAACATGAAAAAAAGATATTTATCTACAGGAAATGAAGCGTGCGGGGAAGGCGCGATACGTGCGGAATGCCGTTTTTACGCGGGATATCCGATAACTCCTCAAAATGAACTGACGGCATATATGTCGCGGAGAATGGAAGAGGAAAACGGAACTTTTATTCAATCGGAAAGCGAAGTCTCGGCGATAAATATGGTTTTCGGAGCGTCAGTCGCCCGAGCGCGCGCTATGACCTCATCTTCCAGTCCCGGTATAAGCTTAAAACAGGAAGGTATTTCATATTTGGCAGGGTGCCGGCTTCCGGCAGTCATAGTTAACATTATGCGCGGCGGACCCGGACTCGGAAACATCGAGCCGTCACAAAGTGATTATTTTCAAGCGACAAAAGGCGGCGGGCATGGTGACTATAGAATAATTGTTTTGGCACCGGCGAATGTGCAGGAAATGTTCGATTTTACCTTTGAAGCATTTGACTTGGCGGATAAATATAGAATCCCGGTAATGATTCTTGCCGACGGGATATTGGGGCAGATGATGGAGCCTTTGGAGTTTGACGATAAGATCAAACCGAAAAAAATAATAGATAAACCATGGGCTTTAACCGGAGCAAAGAATCGCTCCGCGAAAAGCATAAAAAGCTTGTGGTTAAAACCGGGTTCCCTTGAACGGCATAACGAAGAATTACAGAAAACATATAGTGATATTGAAAAAAGAGAAACAAGACACGAGGAATATCTGACCGCCGACGCGGATGTTGTTATAGTTTCTTACGGAGTAGTTAGCCGAATTGCTCGAGTCGCGGCGAATAAACTTAGAAAACAAGGTATCAAAGTCGGTACGTTAAGACCAATATCGTTGTGGCCGTTTCCGCATAAAGAGATAAGACAGCTTGCCGGAAAAAATACAAAGTTTCTTACCGTTGAAATGAGCGCGGGGCAAATGGTTGAAGACGTGCGACTCGCGGTTCAGGATGATTCTCGGGTTGATTTTTTAGGCCGTATGGGCGGAGGGGTCCCTGAAGAAAAAGCGATAATCGAAAAAATAAAGAAAATGGTAGTTATTTCGTAAGGGCACGGCATACCGTGCCCTTACGGATTTAAAATCAAACAACCTCGTAGGTTGAAACCTACGAGGTTGTTTGAAGGTTGATATAAAAAAAGATAAAGAATGAAAAATATGTTTAAAAAACCAAAATCGATGAAAGACGCGGTGACTCATTATTGCCCGGGTTGCGGGCATGGTTTAATTCACCGAATTATTTGTGAAGTTATAGATGAGCTGGATATCGCCGAACGCGTTGTCGCGGTGGCGCCTGTGGGATGCGCGGTGCTTGCTTATGATTATTGGAATTTTGACACGACCGAAGCCGCGCACGGAAGAACACCCGCGGTCGCGACCGGTATAAAAAGAGTTCTTCCCGATAACTTGGTTTTTACGTATCAAGGAGACGGAGACCTCGCGGCAATAGGAACCGCGGAAATTATTCATGCCGCGAATCGAGGAGAAAACATCTCGGTTGTATTTGTCAATAACGGGGTTTACGGCATGACCGGCGGACAAATGGCGCCGACAACTCTTTTGGGCCAGACAACCGCGACTTCTCAATATACGCGCCGAGCGAAAAAAGAAGGGTTTCCGATAAAAATTCTGGAAATGATGAAGGTTTTACCGGGAGCGGTATATCTCGAGAGAACCTCCGTTCATTCTCCCAAAGAAGTGACAAAAACAAAAAACGCTATCAAAAAATCTTTCAACATACAGCTCGAAAAAAAAGGATTTTCAATGGTAGAAGTCATTTCTCCGTGTCCGACATACTGGGGACTTAGTCCCATCGAATCGATGAAACGTATTGAGAACGAAGTTATAAAAGAATATCCGTTGGGAATCGTTAAAGATATGGGATGAGGGATATGAGCGGTGAAATTCAAAGATGCTCTCATTTTTTCAAAGTGGGAGTTCATCCTCGTAGGTTGGGCTCTTTCCATCCTACGAGGTTGAACTCGGGGGATTTTGATTAATGACAATCCACCGGGTTATCACGCTATAGGTGTTCAATAAAGGGAAAAAGTTAATATGGTTAACGAATCGATCATATGCGCGGGGTTTGGCGGGCAAGGAATAATGGTGCTGGGCAAAGTTTTAGCGACCGCGGCGATGGAAAAAAACTTTCATGTTACGTGGTTCCCTGCATACGGCGCCGAGGTTCGCGGAGGCACGGCATATTCCATGGTGCGCGTTAGTGAAGAACCAATAGCAAACCCGATAGTGTTAAACCCGGCGGCGGCGATCATAATGAATGAACCGTCATTGGAAAAATTTGAAAAAACGATAAAACCAAATGGACTATTGATATTGAATACATCATTAGTAAAAGCAAAGGTAAAACGAAAAGATATAGAGGTTATCTCGTCCGATCTGACGGAAGAAGCTGTTCGTTTGGGAAACATCCGTGTGGCGAATATGATAGCCGTCGGAATATATGCCGCGAAAACAAAAATATTCGATAAAAAAGTGCTGGTGAAAGCTATAGAAATAATGGCCGCCGGACGAGAAGACCTGGTGCCGATAAATATTAAGGCAATCTCGTCTCATTTCTAAGGATCGTAGGGGCGGACCCGTGTGTCCGCTCTAATGAATCAAAGGGCGAACACATGGGTTCGCCCCTACGGATAAAGAGGTAAAAGAGAAAAACACCAACCTCGTAGGTTGGTGGTGGTTTTTTCGGCGCGATGTGTGGATAGGTATTAAGAAAAAGGAAAATTTATGGCGACAGTACGTTTTGCCCCGAGTCCTACGGGGTTTTTACATCTTGGTAGCGCGAGAACCGCGCTTTTTAATTGGCTTTATGCCAGGCATACGGGAGGTAAATTTTTACTTCGCGTTGAAGATACCGATCAAACGCGTTCCGATAAAAAGTTTCTTAAAGAAATATTGGAAGACTTAAAGTGGATGGGCATAGATTGGGACGGGGATGTTGTCTATCAAAGTCAGAGATTTGATATATATAGGAAGGAAGCGGAAAAAATTTTAGCCGAGGGCAAAGCCTATAAAGAAGGCGAAGCGATAATATTTAAAGTTGAAAAGGGCCGGATAATAGAAATAAACGATATTATCCACGGCAAAATTGTTTTTAATACGGACGAAATAAAAGATCAGGTAATGATCAAGTCTGACGGTTCTCCCGCGTATAATTTTTGCTGTACAGTAGATGACGCGTTCTTAAATATAACGCACATTGTTCGAGGCGATGACCATATTTCCAATACGCCTAAACAAATACTTTTGTATGAAGCCTTGGGTCGCGCGGTGCCCGAATTCGCGCATATGCCTCTTATGATGGGCGCTGACGGGGCTAAACTTTCTAAAAGACATGGAGCGGTATCCGTTGAAGAATACAGAAAAGAAGGGTTTCTTCCGGAAGCGCTCGTTAACTATCTGCTTCTTCTCGGATGGTCTCCGGGGGAAGACAAAGAAATAGTTACCCTTGAAGAAGCGTTAAAACTTTTTGAACTTAAGAGCATGAGAGATGTCCAGTCCCGCTTTGACGCGCAGAAACTGAGATGGCTGAACGGAGAATATATGGCAAAAAAGGAGACAAAAGAATTGTTTCCGTTAGTGCGGGCGAGGCTTTCCTTAGACGGATTTAATACAAGCGGAATTGACGACGGTTACTTGATGAAAATAATAGATCTTTATAAGATCAGAATTAAAACCATAAAAGAATTCACAGAGCTCGCGGACTATTTTTTTATTGAAGATTTCGCTCTTGAAGAAAAGGGAGAACGAAAATATCTTTCTAAAGAATCGAACAGGAAAAACATTGAACTTTTTGCCGAAAAATTGGCGGAACTTGACGATTTTAATCCTGAAAACATTGAAGAAATATGCCGCGCCTTAGCCGAAAAAAACAATTTTAAAGCCGCGGAAATAATTCATCCCGCGCGTATGGCGATAAGCGGCAAAACACGAGGAGCGGGACTATTCGAAACAATGGAACTTCTCGGGAAAATAAAAGTAATAGACAGACTGAAAAAAGCGGCAAAAAAACACAAATAGATCCCCCCTTTGAAAAAGGGGGTTAGGGGGATTTGATTTACATAAAAATCCAACACCTAACCTGAATAACCATGGAAAACAAAACGAATTTCATTAAAGAAATTATAGATAAAGATCTGAAAGAAGGCAAAAATGCCGGGCGCGTCCATACGCGGTTTCCTCCGGAACCTAACGGATATCTGCATATAGGTCACGCGAAATCCATCTGTCTTAATTTCGGTATTGCGGCGGAGTGCAATGGTTTATGCAACCTGCGTTTCGATGATACGAATCCGGAAAAAGAAGAAGCGGAATATGTGGAATCCATAAAAGAAGACATTAAATGGCTCGGTTTCGACTGGCAGAAAAGACTTTTTTTCGCTTCGGATTATTTTGACAAGCTTTATGAATATGCCCTTAAACTTATAGAAAACGGAAAAGCGTATGTGTGCGACTTAAGCGCGGACGAAATTCGGGAATATAGAGGCACACTTACATCTCCCGGCAAAGAAAGCCCGAACAGAAACAGGTCTATTAAAGAAAATATTGATCTTTTCGCGCGAATGAGATCAGGCGAGTTTAAAGACGGCTCCCGAGTTCTAAGGGCGAAAATTGATATGGCCGCTCCGAATCTGCTGATGAGAGACCCGGCGCTTTACCGTATTAGAAAAGAAACACATCATAGAACAAAAGATAAATGGTGCATTTATCCGATGTATGATTTCGCGCACTGTCTTTCGGATTCCATTGAAGGCATAACCCATTCTATTTGTACCCTCGAATTTGAGAATAATCGTCCTTTATACGACTGGATACTTGATGAGCTTGAACTTCATCATCCCCGCCAAATAGAGTTTGCCCGGCTCAATTTAGGGCATACTGTTCTAAGCAAAAGAAAACTTTTAGAATTGGTTAAAGACAAAGATGTGAGCGGTTGGGACGACGCGCGTATGCCGACTTTGTCGGGTCTCCGGAGGCGCGGATTCACCCCCGGATCTATCCGGAACTTTTGTAAAACAATAGGAGTCTCCAAAGTAAACAGCATAATAGACACCAATGTGCTTGAAAACAGTTTACGCGAAGAATTAAATAAAACCGCCGAAAGACGCATGGCGGTGCTCCGTCCGCTTAAAGTGGTGATCACCAATTATCTCGAAGACAAGTCGGAAGAACTTTCCGCCGTTAACAACCCCGAAGATCCCGAAAAAGGCGAGAGAAAAGTGCCTTTCGCGCGCGAACTTTATATAGAACGAGATGATTTCGAGGAAGCCCCGCACAAAAAGTTTTTCAGATTAGCCCCGGGCAAAGAAGTGCGTCTTCGCTACGCGTATTTTATTACCTGCGAAGAAGTGATAAAAGATAAGAAAACCGGTGAGATCACGGAACTTCGTTGTATATACGATCCCGCGACAAAAGGCGGAGATTCGCCTGACGGAAGAAAAGTTAAAGGAACGATCCATTGGGTTTCAGCCAAGCATTCGGAAAAAGCGAGCGTAAGATTATTTGCTCCGCTCTTTACAAAACGAAACCCTGAAGAAGTAAAAGATGGCGCCACCTATAAATCCAATATCAACCCGAATTCACTCGAAACAATAAGAGAATGCCGTGTAGAACCAAGTTTAAAAAACGCGGCGGGGGGAACCCGTTACCAATTCGAAAGATTAGGCTATTTTTTCGTAGATCCAAAAGATTCTTCTCCGGAACAAATAGTCTTTAACCGAATAGTCTCATTGAAAGACACCTGGAAAAAGATCGAAGCAAAAATAACATAGCAGATTACCCCGCGGACAAACCCGCGAAATGTTTTTTTACAAAAGAACAAATTGTAGTATAATACCCTTCAAACATTTTCATGATCCCGCTGGGATGTGGTGTAATTGGCAACACAGATGATTCTGGTTCATCCGTTCCTGGTTCGAGTCCAGGCATCCCAGCCAAACAGTAATAGTTCAGCTTCAAAAAAAATATTGTTAGCCAGGAAAAAAAACCAAGAAAGAAAATGCCCTATTCCGGCATTTTTTTTCTTGCCAAATTGTCCGAAGTATGATATACTTCTTCGTATATGAAAAAG
>CAYPYT010000020.1:0-7254 GCA_964415105.1 uncultured Planctomycetia bacterium
CGACTTTATCCTGAACTGAAAGGTAGTTTTCAAAATCCGCGAAAACCATATAGGGATCGCGCGCTAAAAGCGTTTCATATAACGGTTTAAATATATCCGGCTCGTCTTGTGAGAAAAAATTATTTTTTATCAGGCTGACAATTTCACTTAAAACCGCGTTTTGCCGCATGTATTGACTCCCGTCAGATCCTCTATCGGCAAGTTCCGCGATTTTTTCCGCTCTCAGCCCAAATATGAAAATGTTTTCAGGACCAACCTCTTCGGCTATCTCAATATTCGCGCCGTCCCAGGTTCCGATAGTAAGCGCTCCGTTAAGCATAAATTTCATATTTCCCGTACCTGAAGCCTCTTTTCCGGCGGTAGATAACTGCTCGGAAAGATCGCTGGCGGGGAAAATTTTTTCCGCCAGAGATACCCCGTAATTTTCAAGAAAAACCACTTTGAGTTTATCTTTCATATCGGGATCTTCGTTGATCTTTTCCGCGACGCTGTTTATAAATTTTATCGTAAGCTTTGCTTGGCGATATCCCGGAGCGGCTTTACCGGCAATTATAGCCGTTCTGGGAACCGTGTCCTTCGCGGAAGAATTTTTTATTTCCAAGTATTTAGAGATCAGATACAGCATGAACAAAATTTGTCTTTTATATTCATGCACTCTTTTGACATGCACATCAAACATCGCGTCGGGATTTACTCGAATCCCCGTAGAGAGCTTAATAAATTCGGTAAAAGATAATTTATTGGCCCTTTTTACCGTTTGCCATTTTTTACCAAACGCGGAATTGGAAGCGAAAGGCGTAAGTTTTTTAAGCTGAGTCAGATCTTTGATCCATTCGTGTCCTATTGTCTCATCTATAAGTTCCGCGAGGGGCGCGTTTGCTTTTTTCAACCAACGCCGCGGCGTAATACCGTTAGTTTTCGCGTTAAATTTATCGGGAAAGATCTCAAAAAAATCTTTAAAGAGCGTAGTTTTTAAAAGTTCAGTGTGAAGGCGCGACACACCGTTGACAGAATGGCTCCCGCAGATAGCGAGATGACTCATGCGTACTTTTTGATTTTTTCCTTCTTCTATAAGCGAGATTCGACTGAGGATATCAGTATCTTGAGCCTTCCGCCGCGCGGCGCGTTTCAAAAATCTATCGTTGATCTCATATATAATCTCAAGATGCCGCGGAAGAAGTTTTCCAAAAAGAGATACCGGCCACTTTTCCAAAGCCTCCGGCATGATCGTATGGTTTGTAAAGGCGAAAGTTTTCACGGTAATTTCCCACGCCGCGCGCCAATCAATATTTTCTTCATCAATCAAAATACGCATAAGTTCCGCGATCGCGACGGAAGGATGGGTATCATTGATCTGGATAGCGACTTTATCCGGAAAAATCAAAAAATCCGTATTATGCCTTTTAAACCTGCGAATAATATCCTGTATGGACGCCGACGTGAAAAAATATTCCTGTTTCAATCGAAGTTCAAGCCCCTCATAGATATCATCGCTTGGATATAATACGCGTGAAACATTTTCGGAATCGATTTTATTTTTACACGCGCCGATATAATCACCACCGTTAAAATATTCCAAATCAAATTCTTCCGTACTTGTTGCTGACCAAAGACGCAGATTATTCACCACATCATTTCGATACCCCGCTTGAGGCGTATCAAACGCCGTCGCGAACATGTCCCGCGTATCCACCCAATCAACACGTAACGCGCCGAATTTATCCGTTTTTTTGATGGTTTTTCCGTACATTTTTATTCTTACGGTATATTCCGGACGCTCAAATTCCCATGGGTTGCCGAGCCTCAGCCATTCATCGGGCATTTCCACCTGATATCCGTTCTTGATTTTCTGCTTAAAAATTCCATAATCATACCTTATTCCGTATCCGGCACCGGCAACGCCTACCGTTGCCATTGACTCTTGAAAACAAGCGGCAAGCCGTCCCAATCCTCCGTTTCCCAGTCCGGGATCGGGTTCTTCGTTATAAATATCATCCACATTAAGCCCCAACGATTCCACGGCATCCCGGCAGGCATCCTGTAAATCAAGATTTAAAATATTCTCTTCAAGAAACCGGCCCGGAAGAAATTCAAGAGAAAAATAGTATACCCTCTTACAATTTTCATCATGATACCTTTGCTGAGTAAGTATCCATTTTTCGATCATCCGGTCTCTGACCGCCAAGGCTAAAGATTGGTAGTTATCATAAGGCGTGGCCGTATAGATATCTTTCGCGAGAGAATATTTTCGGTTATGAAGAAAGGCGTTTTTAATTTCACCGGCTATAATTTTTCGATCAGTTTTCCCGCGGGTTTTTTTCATATTCATTCTTCTCAATACATCCTCTAATTCAAAAAAGAGAGCTATCATTCTCTCCTCCCTCTTTAAAAAAGGGGGGAATCCATAAAAAGGTAATTCTTCATTCGCTATTTAAAGATTTTCAACACATCTTTTATTTTCGCGGTGGCTACACACATAACCGTATCCGCTCCGCCGTAATACAAAAACAATGTCCCGTTTATATCCACCGCGCCACAGGTGAAAGTTACCTGAGGAACAACTCCGGAGATTTCATATTCAGTTTCAGGCTGGAGAAAAGGCTTACTGTATCTCCCGATCACCTTGCCCGGATCTTCCAGATCCAAAAGCGCCGCGCCTAAACGATAACGCATCTGCCGGTCAACACCATGATAGATCAACAGCCATCCTTCATCCGTTCTTATGGGAGGGGCTCCTCCCCCTATTTTAAAATATTCCCATTCAAACTTCGGGCTTAACAATATTTTCTGATTAGTCCATTCTTTCATATCGGAAGAATAGGCTATCCATATATGCGGCGGGATCCGGTGCACTAATACGTATTTGCCTCCGAATTTTTCGGGAAAAAAGAAAGAATTTTTATTATCCACTCCCGGAAAAGGATATATTCTTTTCGACCAATTCCATTTTTTGTTCAAAAAATCTTCCAGAGAAATGGAAGAAATTCCGATCTGCACACCTTTCACCGGATAGACCATCCCCATGTTCGTGCCATACGCGGTATAGTTTATATAGATCCTGTCCCCAATCCTGGTTAATCTCGGATCTTCCGTCCCCGCGCTTTCCAGATCGCTTGCCGAATCCGGACCAAAAACCGGCTCGTCCAGTCTTTCGTCAATATGGAATCCGTCTTTGGACGAAGCGTAGCCCACTCTTGAAACTCCTATTTTTGAACCTTGAGCCCGATAGAGGATATGGACTTTACCTCCTTCATAAATTGCCGCCGCGTTATAAGTCATAACTGATTCCCACGGATTTTCAGGTTTCGGCGCGAGAATCGGATTTCCTTTAAATCGTTTTAAAACCATTTTTTCTCCTTTCAGAATTATCGAATTATCTTTCTTTTAAAACATCTTCAAAAAGTTTTAAATATTTCTCCGCTATAGGCTTAGCGGCATTTTCTTCGAGATACGCGCCGAGTGCCTTCTCTTGCTGTTGAAATTTCGAACCTTTTTCAAATACGTCTATGAGAGACTCTTCCAGTTCATAAAAATCGCGGTATTTGATGACCTCTTTATTGAAAGAATACGAGAAATTGGAATCTAACGCGAGGATAGGACACCCTGACCCTAAACACTGAAAAATGGTACTTCCGACAACGACGGTCGGCTTTGAGCTTTTATTGTATATCATGCAATCCGACGCGTGAAGGTACTCATATAAAAGATCGCTATCCGGTGATTTTTCCACGATCTTAAAATCAAATTTCGCCTTTTCCTTGACGTTTTTAAAATCTTTTATTACATCCTCGGATTCCGTAACGAGAAGTAGCATAACATCATATTTTTCAGAGAGCCGATCCAAGACGAGAGCCGTATCCACCGCGGATTCGGCGGCGTGCCCGAATAGAAGCACGATTTTTTTATCTTTGGACAGACCCAATTTTTGGCGGGCTTTATTTTTGTCTCCGGGAATAAGGGGAAATGACGGATACGGGATAATACTCAAGCTATTTTCAGGATACCTTTCTTTCAGAAAATTATAATATCTCGCGTCAAAACAAACCACGCGATCCCAGTCAAATTTAAAATATTCTTCTTTTTCTGAAAGCTCACCGTCATGAACAATACTTATCGTCTTCGCTTTCTTTTTAATTTCGGGAAATATCGTTAAAAGTTGTTTCATGGGAAGCATCCCGAGATCTTCCGCCACAAAAATATCAAAATCCTCTTTCATCAACGCGACGGCGTCAAGTTCCGCGTTCGGCACTCCGTAAACCGTAAAACATCTGTTCACATACGCTTCTTCTTCATGCGCTCTTTTTGTTAACACAGTACCATGAAAACTGTGCCTGAAAAATGAAAAGACTTTCAGATCTATCCCTTTTTCGACCCATGCCCTGCCGATAAGTTCGGCATGTATTGACGCGCCGGAATCCGTATTCCATGCCGACATCATTGCTATTTTCATAGAGGTTCTCCTTTTAGTAAAAAACCCTGCGTCCCAAAGAGCGCGATAAGGCTAAAAAACCACCTTACACAAAAAATACTTGCAATTAATTCCATATCACGTAATATTATACTCAATGAATGAGACGCGTGGCAATGAAAATCGTTCCTTTTCATAACATTTTTTTCCATTTTCAAAAAAAAAGGGTTTTCATTATGCAGGGAGATGTGCTCTTAACAAGGCAATATCATAAAAAATCTGCGAAGAAATTAGCAAACATTTTAGTCGGCGATATACATTCCACTCCTTCAAAATACGTGATTTCGATTTCCGGTGAATCAGGAAGCGGAAAAACCGAAATTACGGAAGAACTGCTGAAATTATTGAATGAAAACGGTATTCCCTCGGTAACTATCCATCAAGATGACTATTTCCGGCACCCTCCGCGAACTAATTGTCAAATGCGCCGCAAAAATATCTCGCTTGTGGGACCCTCCGAAGTAAAAATGAGCCTTCTGAACCGGCATATACAGCGGTTTAAAGACCCCCTAACCTTGAAGTTTCAAAAACCACTTGTTCATTTCAAAGAAAACCGCATCGGAAAAGAAACAATAAAATGCCGGGACGCGAAAGTTCTCATTCTGGACGGAACTTTCACGGGATTTCTGAAACATGTTGATAAAAAAATTTTTCTCACTCGAAACTATAAAGACACCCAGAAAACACGACAACTCAGAAAAAGAGATACCATCGATGAGTTTACGGGAAAAATACTCAAGATCGAGCACGCGATAATATCCAAACAAAAAAAAATAGCGGATATAGTGATCAACAAAAACTACGCGTTGTCTATTTGTCATAGACCAAACGCTAAGAGAGATATAAAAAGAATTTGCATGCTTTCGGTACACGGCTATGTCGACCCGGAGCCGACACTCGGCAAAACAGATACCGGCGGACAGGTAACCTATGTCCTTGAACTTTCAAAAGCCATGGCAAAACAAGGCAAAAAAGTCGATATTTACACCCGCAAGTTCGCGGGAAAACAACAGGTTGAAAATGTCTGCCGAAACGTAAGGATAATCAGAATTCCTTGCGGCGGAAAAAATTTCATACCGAAAGAAAAGCTTTTTCCATATTTGAATACTTATGTGAAAAACATGAAAGAATTCATAAGAAAAGAAAAACTGAATTATGACATAATTCACTCGCATTATTGGGATGCCGGTTACGCGGCGATGAAACTCGCGGAAAGCGCGGGTTATTTTTTCGTGCACACTTTTCATTCTCTTGGAGCGTGGAAAAAAGAACTCATGGGCGGCTCCGCGAAAGACATGGAAAAACTTTATTGTTTCAAGCAAAGAATAAAATGTGAAAAAGAGATATTTAAAAAAGTCAGAGCTTTAGTTATGACAAGCCGTGAAATGATAAAAATATCCCGAAAATTTTATAACTATACCGGAGAAAACAATATTGTCCTTCCCGCCGGAGTAAACATAAATATTTTCCGGCCCTTAAAAAAACATGAAAAGGAAAGAAAGATAGACGTCCCTCAAAACTATATTTTCTGGGTCGGCAGATTTGACACCAATAAGGGACTGCTTTGTCTTTTGCGCGGATTTAATAAAACAATAACTACAGCTAAAGACCTTTTCTTAGTAATCGGCGGGGGAAGTACACATCCCAAACCAAAAGAAAAACGTTTAAAAAAAGAACTTCAAAAATTCATTGACGAAAATCATATAAAAAACCGGGTATTTTTTACACGCCACATCAAAGATGAACTTATGCCTTCATATTACCGCAAAGCAAAATTCTTTGTTCTCCCATCAAAATTCGAACCCTTCGGGATGACAGCCGCCGAAGCCATGGCTTCAGGAACTCCTTTGGTGGTAAGCAACCGTGCCGGCATTATAAAATATTTGAAAAACAAACATGACTGCCTTGTTGTAAATCCCGCGAACAGTAAAGACCTCAGCTGGGCGTTCAAAATACTCAACCGCAATCATACCTTCCGCGAAAAACTGTCTAAAAACGGTTTAAAACTCGCGAGAACCAAATTCAGTTGGTCAAAAATCGCCGGCGAAAGTCTATCCCTTTACTCTCGTCTCATCAAAAACAAATAAAGATACCCTCCTTCACACACACAGCCTAAAAAAAAACAACCTCACGAGTTAACCCGCGAGGTTATTTTTAAAACTCCCTGCTTTTTTCAATGTTAATCTTGTTTCTTTTTCTTTACCGCGGGTTTCTTTTTAACAACTTTCCCCGCTTTTACCGGCTTGAGACCGCTCTTTCCGGCTTTCTTTTTTGCCGTTTTCTTTAAAAGATTCCGTATTTCAACGGTTGACAATTTACCTAAAGACTCCTTAAGACATCCCGCCGCGACAAGCCGCCTTTTTTGGGCAAGAACTTTCTGTCTTTTTTTAGCCCCGGTTTTTTTAGGCCGGGAACGATAATTTTTACGCGGTTTCATCTTAACTCCTTAATTTTTTCATATATCGAATATCGTTTATTACCACAGAGTCTGCCTCCCTCACTAACGTCAAACAGAACGACAAACTCTTCTTTATGTGTGACCATTATACAGCAATATCCCCCCATTGCAACATATTTTTTACCCCCCGCCTTCGTAGGGGCGGACCCATGTGTCCGCCCTTTACTCTTTATTCGAATCGTAAGGGCGGGCACGCCTGTCCGCCCCTACGAGCATTTTTCCGCGTGTTCACACAAATTCCGTAGGGGCGCGCCCTTTTTCCTTGCAACACCCAATCACCGCAACCCAACTAACCAACTAACCGGCCAACAGGCCAACAGGCCAACCG
>CAYPYT010000020.1:7354-10759 GCA_964415105.1 uncultured Planctomycetia bacterium
CCAACTAATTCTATTGCCCTATAAAAGTTCTTATGCTACAGTATTGGACATGTTTAAAAAACTACAAACAGACATTGATACCGGATTAAAAGCGTTTTTTAATGACGCGGATAATGTTTTTGCCTTAAAGGCGTCTTCTCCTCTTCTCTACAGCGGAATTAAAGATTTTCTGCTTCGCCGCGGGAAAAGGATAAGATCTATCATGTTTATTTTAAGCTATTTAGGCTATACTCAAAAAAAGAAAGTTTCTTATAATAACCTGATAAAGTGCTCCCTCTCTTTTGAACTTTTGCACAATTTTCTGCTTATCCATGATGACATTATAGATAAATCGGATCTCAGGCGCGGTAAACCTTCTCTTCACAACTTTTTAAATAATAAGCTCCATTTGGACAAAAAAGACTGTTTGGGACCGGATCTTAGTGTCATAGCGGGCGACATAATCTTCGCTTTTGCCGTTGAAACCTTATTTTCGATAGACGAATCCCCGCTCCGAAAAGAAAAAGCCCTCCGAAACTTCACAAGAACCGCCGCTTTTACGGGAATAGGCGAATTTATAGATGTGGCCAACAACAAAACAAACATTGACAAAATCACACAAAAAGACATCTCTCTCACATATACTTTAAAAACGGCAAAATACACTTTTGAAAGTCCTTTAGTCATCGGCGCCATATTGGCAGGCGCTCCCCGAGGAGACATTTCCCTACTATCAAAATTGGGAGTTATTCTGGGGGAAGCCTTTCAAATACAAGATGACCTTCTCGACATATTCTATCCGAGCGAAAAAACCGGCAAAAGCGCGCTTTCAGATCTTTCGGAATCGAAAAAGACCATCCTCATTTGGCGAACATACTCGAAAGCTGATAAAAAAGACAAATATTTCATCAAAACTTTTTTAGAAAAACCTCATAAATCCCGCGAAGATCTTTTAAAAATGAGTCACTTAATAAAAAAATCCGGCACCGGAGAATATTGCAGAACTCTAATTCTGTCGAAAATAGAAGAAACTCTTAGTCTCTTTGCCAGGTTAAAAATGAAGAACAAATATAAACTTCCTCTAAAAAACTTCATAGACGTATCATTTTCGAAAACTTACCTTTTAAAGACATAAAATGAAAATTAATATAGCAAAAAGTTCAGGTTTTTGTTTCGGCGTAAAAAGAGCAATAGACTTGAGTATAAAATTGGCCGAAGAAAGAAAAAAAGTGTACGTTCTCGGAGATATCGTACACAACAGTTTTGTGGTTAGCGACCTTAAAAAAAAAGGCATCAAAAAAATATCCCGGATAAAACCGGCTGTTAATTCCACGCTTATAATAAGAGCGCACGGAGCGCCGAGGAAAACATTTCAAAAAGCGATCCGTTCGGGATACACAATCGTAGACGCGACTTGCCCAAAAGTTAAAGCCATCTATAAAATAGCAAAACACTTGGAAAAACATAACACAATAATCATTATCGGAGACAATAACCACGCTGAAGTAAAAGGCATCGCGGGCCAACTGGAAACTAAACCTCTAACGATCGAAACCTCAAAAGACCTGCCGCTTAAAAAATTGCGCCGCGTAAAAAAAGCCGCTGTAATAACCCAATCCACACAAACAATAGATAACATAAACGCGATAATGACCTGTTTAAAACCTATTATCCCGGAACTGAAACTTTACAACACAACCTGCCGCACGACCAGGACTAAACAGCAGGAAATTAAATCAATGCCGAAAGAAAACGACATAATGCTTATTATCGGTTCAAAACGGAGCGCGAACACCAAAAGACTCTATCAAATATCAAAAAACATTAACAAAAAAACTTATTGGATAGAACACGCGGGAGAATTGGAATCCGAGTGGATTAACAATGTTGAAAGTATAGGCATAATGTCCGGCGCGTCAACACCCGATCATGTAACACAAGAAGTCGTCCGCCGGCTTAAACCGCGATGACAGGCAAAAGCCGGAGAGTCTCCTCCATTTAAACACGCTATGAAAAAATATCTTCCTAAAATAAACGGAGCACCGATTTTGCTCGAAATTGATTTCTCAGGTTCTATTGAAGAAATGTATGCCAATTTCGCGGATTCTCCGAACACAGTTTTCCTAAATAGCTCTCTAAAAAATGATAAGGCGAGATATTCTTTTATCGGGATATCCCCTTTTATGATACTTTCCGCCAAAGGCGGCCAAATTCAACTTAAACTGCCTGATCGTAACATTACGCTTCAAATCGATCCCTTCGACTGTCTTGACTCTATATTAGAAACATATCGTATCCCTTGCCCTCGGAATATCCCCTTCGCGGGAGGCGGTATCGGATATTTTTCTTACGATCTGAAAGATCGGCTGGAAAAATTACCCCAACATTCAAAAGATGATCTCCAATTACCCGATATGCATTTTGTTTTTCCCCGCGCGATACTGATCTATGACGCTCTATCCCCGGGCAAATTACTGATAAGCGCGCTTGACATCGACTCTCCTTACGAAAAACCGGTTCAAACTCTTATTAATGAGATAAAAGACATCGCGGTTCTATCCAAGAAAATTTCCATTAAAAAAATAAAACGCGCTGACAAAACGCGCGAATTCACATTAGAATCAAATTTTTCAAAGAAAGATTATATCCGTTCCATTAAAAAAATTCTTGAACATATCCGCGCGGGAGATATTTATCAAGTATGCCTTTCTCAAAGATTTAAAACGAAGCTTCCGTTTTCCGCTTATGAGCTTTACTTGAAACTTAACAAAATAAATCCCGCGCCTTTCAGCGCCTATTTAAACTTTGACAAGTGTAAGATCATATCCTCCTCGCCCGAACTTTTCCTTCATATTGAAAACAATATGATCGAAACTAGGCCTATGAAAGGTACCCGCCCGCGAGGAAACACCGCGAAAGAAGACGCGCTTTTAAAAGATGAACTGATGATGAGCGCGAAGGATATCTCGGAACTATTAATGATCGTGGATTTAGAACGAAACGACTTGGGAAAAATCAGCGTGCCGGGTTCCGTTGATGTTGTCGAACTCAAAAGGTTAGAAACATATCCCACAGTATTTCAAACTATATCTGTTATAAAAAGTAAAATGTCCGATAATGTCAGTCTCGTTGATGCTTTAAAAGCCGCCTTTCCCGGAGGCTCTATCTCCGGATGCCCTAAAATAAGGGCTATGGAAATTATTGAACAACTTGAACCCACTCAAAGAGGCGTTTATACCGGAGCCATAGGCTATCTTAGTTTTCACGATACCATGAATCTAAACATCGCGATCCGTACGATGATAATAAAAGATAACGATGTTTATTTCCATGCCGGAGGCGGCATAACAGCATATTCCAACCCCGAAAAAGAATATGAAGAAACATTGGTGAAAGCAAAAGCATTGATCGATAGTCTTAGATAGT
>CAYPYT010000020.1:10859-13788 GCA_964415105.1 uncultured Planctomycetia bacterium
CCGGCGGCATCTTCATGCTTAATAACAAAATCCCTAAATCCCTGCCCTTCTCTCTGCAATTTCGGTCTGATACCGGAAGTGTCCACTCGAAGATCTTCTTTTTCGAGAAACGGTAAAAACGGTTTTGTGCTGTCGTAAAAGATATCTCTTTTTGCCGGATTCGGAAAATAATCGATCGTTCTTTTTCCTAAATATTCCGCGTCAGGTCCGAGCCGCGCGCCTCCAGCCAAGTCCGGAGTAACATGTATTCCCAAAAAAGTATCGTCAGGGTTTGATATGGGATAAACAGGACGGCCGGTCAATAAATTCTTGCCATGGACAAGTCGGAAATAATCACCCTTACAATAAGAGAGCGCGTATTCGTCTTTTTTTATACCCGCGAGCGCCGAAACCGAATCACTTTCCAGCCCCGCTGAGTTAATAACAATTCCGGCAATAAACGTACCGCGTTTATTTGTCCCGGCATTTATGGTTATTTCGAATCCCGCGGCGGTTCTCGTAATGCGTGTGACTTTTGAATCATAGATTATATCTCCGCCGGCCGATTTTGCCTTCAAAAGAAAAAACCGCATTAGAGAATGAGAATCGATTATGCCTGTCATAGGAAGCCAAATCGCGCGAAAAGCTTTTATGTTCGGTTCTAATTTTTTAATACCTTTTTTGTCTAAGATTTTTAAGCCTTTCAAATTACGCGCTTTCCCCTGCGCGAATAAAGCATCCAAAGCGTCACCTTCTGAGGCATCTTTCGCGATAATCAATTTTCCTGTTTTTTTATAAGGCACACCATTTGCCTCACATATTTCATAAAGCATTTTATTGCCCCTGATACAGGTTTCGGACTTTAAAGATCCTTTCGGATAATAAATCCCGGAATGAATGACCTCGCTGTTACGAGAACTGGTTTCCTGCCCGAAAGAGGAATTTTTCTCAAAAACATAAACGTCTCTACCCTCTTCGGCAACAACACTTGCCGCCGCCAATCCCACAACCCCGCCGCCTATTATCGCGATATCTATTCTATCCATTTATTCCTCTTAGTTTTTCTTATTCATTATGACCATTGATATTAACGCGAGCTTTATTATATAATAAAATCATGGGCAAACAAATATTCTTTTCAGTGATCATTCCTACATATAACAGAAAAAAGTTTCTTGAAAAATCCGTAACTTCAGTTTTAGAACAAAGTTATGATAATTTTGAGCTTATTATTGTTGACGACGGCTCCCGGGACGAGACAGACCTTTTAATGAATCGATTTACAGACAGCAGAATCTCTTTTATAAAACAATCACACAGCGGGGTATCTCGTGCTCGAAATACCGCGCTTCATGCCGCTAAAGGCGACTTCTGCGCTTTCCTGGATTCCGATGATCTCTGGAGGAAAGAAAAATTAGAAAAAGCCGTTCAATATATTCAAAAATTTCCCGCGATCAGCATCTTCCATACGGAAGAAATTTGGTATCGAAACGGAAAATTATTAAATCAAAAGAAAAAACATAAAAAGCCGACAGGTTTCGTATATAAAAAAACACTTCCGCTCTGCGCGATAGGCATGTCGACCTCTATAGTTAAAAAACAAGTTTTTGAAAAAGTGGGAATTTTTGATGAAAATTTACAAGCTTGTGAAGATTATGATTTTTGGCTAAGAGCGTCACATAAATATGAAGTGAAACTTATACCCTTCAGCCTCACAATAAAAAACGGCGGCCGGCCCGATCAGCTCTCGTCCGGTATATGGGGACTTGACCGTTTCAGAATAAAAGCATTGGAAAAAATGCTTAATCTCAGAGGTCTGAACAGCGAAGACTTCGCGGCAACACTAACAGAATTTCGAAAAAAATGTAAAATTTTTGCCGAGGGCGCGAAAAAAAGGGGAAAAACAGAAGAATTTGAATTTTATATGAAACTGCGCGATAAATATAATTGAGGCTCCGGAGTGAAACTCCCCGCGGCTCTCAAATACTTGACAAATATTGGTTTTCACGTATAATCAGTACATAAAATGGTACACAATCAAAGGAGAAGTTTTATGCCTACTTTAACCGCGACAGATGCTCGAAAAGGTTTTTTTGAAATGCTCAAAGGAGCGACTAAAAAACATCGCATATATCACATTCATCATAAAAACGGTGATGTAGTTTTACTCTCGGAAGAAGAATTTGAAAATCTCCGCGAAACTTTAGAACTTCTCTCAATTCCCGGGTTTAGAAAAAAAATCGCGGAATCCGTAAAACAAATGAAAAAAGGAGAAACTGTTTCCTTTGAAAAAGTCTTTAGGAACACACCATAATGCCTTTCAAAATTGAATTTACAAAAACCGCGGTTAAGGATGTCCCCGCGTTATCTCCAAAACTAACCCAAAAGCTTAAAGAAATTCTGATAAAACAAATAAGTGAAGAACCGTATTTGGGCAAAAAACTTCTCGGAGACCTCACGGGATTTTTCTCTGTCAGGCTTTCCTATAAGGATAGGATCGTCTATTCTATTGATGAGAAACAAAAGATAATATATATTCATAGAGCAAGAACCCATTATGGGGAATGATTATTCCTTCGAAAAAAATAGGGACATCTCCCGAGAGAGGGTGACGTCCCTATTTTTTTCGTAAAGTTTTAATTTTTGGATATCTTTAAGGGCTCGGAACCGGGGTTCCAATCGAGTGTATTGATAGGAAACGGGATTATAATACCTTCTTCTTTATATCGTTTATGCAGGCGTTTTATGAATTCGTGCTTTATCAAGTATCCGTCCACAAATTCTTTCACGCGCAGGATAACCGTAAAATCTATACTGAAATCGTTAAACGTATGATACCGGATAAAAGGTTTAAACTCGGAAACACCGCCTTCCTCTGTTTTTAGGACTCGTCCTCCCCCCGGAATCACACTCTTCTCCACGCTTTCCCCTTCTCGACGATCATCAGCGC
>CAYPYT010000021.1:0-13598 GCA_964415105.1 uncultured Planctomycetia bacterium
TAATTGATATGCACCAGCTTACAAAGGATCCTGAGCAGATACTGAAACGTGGAACAGAGACAGCATCATCGCCGAAAAGAAGGATGACACAGTTCGAGCTGAGCAGATATCTTGACTACTGTAGCGAAATGCTCTCCCTGGCAGGGAACATCGCCGCCCTCTACATCCAGAACTTCGACGATTCTGTCGCAATAGCATCTGCAAGCGAAGTTGAAACATTGACGAATTCGATATCAAGAAAAATCTGGCAGAAACTTATGATATTGCAACTTTTACGGCAGAGGAATATTCGCGTCTAAACAAAGATCGCCTAAAAGATCTTGCTCCTCTGCCGACACGAAAAGAAGGAGACTGGATAAAAGGAAAAAGAAAACATGAAATTGAAATAGATTCTATTATCTGGGAAAAATCCAAACAAGGGAACCTTAAACAAATACAAAACACTGATCTCATAATTAAAGAGCTTTTAACACTTGTTAGCAGTCTTGAAATAAAAGAGCTGAATGATCAGATTCAAACTCTGATCGAAAGAAACCGGTTTTTCCTCATTACGGGCGATGTTAAAAAACTTCATTTCGTGGGACATGCTTCAGATCGGGGCATTTATTTGGTTAGCGGTAAGGGAGAAAATTTACCGGCTTTATTCTGGGAAATAATGAAATTTAGAGGAGCGAAACAGGATCAAGAACTGGGGATAAGAGCACAAATATTAAAATGGCAGAAAAATAAGAATGATAAGCCCACGATTGAAACGCTAAAAAATTATTTAATAAAAAATAGACGCGAAACCACCTTAAGAAACTATCCAAATAGAGCCTACTGGGGGACAGATGAAAATGAAGAGCAATTATTACTGGAATTTTCAGAAGCTCTAAGCAGTATCGAAGAAACCAATGAGTTAATAAAAAAACAGAAAAAGATCAGTGAAATAGAAGCAGAACTCTTAGAACAAAGAAAAGAGCAAACAGCATTACATTCCAATAACACCGACTTCTTGACGCTTTACGTAGATGTTTTAACAACGCTTAAAAAAGTTTCAGAAAAATTGCAAAAAATTGATCTGAGTTTAAAAGATGATCTTATTAGTATGCGCCATTTCTATGAAACAGAGATCGATTCACAAATTACCCAAATCATATCACGGTTGTTTAATGCGAACGGTCTATCTCCCAAACAAAATTACCGAAATTCCGTAAACAAGTTTCATCCCGATAGGAGCTCTCTATTGCGTAACAATGTTTCCAAGGGTGTTCTGGAAAACATGTCAATTGAAGACAAGTTTGAAAAAATATATAGCTTCATCCAAAACGCGTGGGATTTTTATTCGAAAAAAAATGGAAACAAAGACGAGCGTAAAGATAATCTTTTAAAAAGAGCCAAGGAACTCGGCAAAGAGCCCGAGGCGTTACGAAAAGCGCTTGATGTAGAAAAGGTCATAAAAATAGTTAACCAAAACATTAAGCTTTTGGAAACAAAAAGAGATGTTCTAAAACAAAGCATGCCGCAGGATACAGATCTCCAAAAAACATTGCAGGATCTTATGCTCAAGAAAAAACAACTACTGACAACGTTGGATATGAAAGATAAAGAATCATTAAAACACAAACAAGAAGCCACAATAACTGAATGCAAAAAAGCTCTTAAAGCGACAAGTGCGAAAAAAGAAGAAGCCGAAAATCATGCCGAAAAAATATTTGTTGATAAAGTGAGGCAAATAAACAAAGAGAAAGAAAAGAACAAGAAGGCTTATGAACAAGAATGTCTTCCGGAATACAGAAAAAAAGAAAAAGCAATTGAAGACGCCGAAGAGAAGTGTTCTCAAAAATATAGGAAAATTCGAAAATGTCAAGACCAAGCTAAGCAAGAATTTAGCGACAAATGTCATAAGGCATATCAGACAGAAAAACAAGCTAAAAAAGCCGCGGAGAATACTTATCATTCTGAATGGAAAAAGATTTCTGATAGAGAAACCGTAGCGATAGAAAATATTGAGAAAAAGGATTCACAAGAATGGGAAGATTCTCAAGATAAATTAGATCAAGCTAAAAAAGTCGCGGAAAGCGTTTTTGATCAGGAAGAAAAGAAACTGAAGGATACAAAAAATAAGTTAATAAGCGATGCTAAAAAGGCTTATAAACAAGGATATAAAAAGATAAAGGCTCCGGAAAATACCGCTGCTCACGAAAAAGAATGGAGCAAGATCATTAAGACCGAAGAAAAAATATTGACAACTGCGGAAGATACTTACATAAAAGAATGGCATAAACTCAATGAGCGCAAAAAACAGATAATAGAAGAATTGGGACGTATTTTTACGAAAGATTTTCACGAAAGAGAGAAGAAAAAGGAAGATGCAATAAAAAGGGAGGAACACATATTCACGACTGAAGACAAAAAATTAGAAAGCGAAAAAAATAAAGCTATAAAAAACGCCGAAGAGCCATACGCACGAATAGTAAAGGAGGAAAAAGAAAGCGAAGCTATGTTTAAACAGGAGATAGATAAGATATTTGAAGAACAAGGGACAGAAATCGAAACCATAAAACAAGGTTACTCTGAATTGCAATCCGAACATACAAGAGCTAATGACGAGCTGGACAAAAAACTTGAACAAGCAAAAACCGATAAAAAAAGTGCTCTGAAAGACGCAGAAGGTGAATTTAAACGCAAAAAAACACAAGCTATATTAAAAAAAGATATGCTGACCAAAGCAATAAACCAATTACTTGAAACAGATTCCCATGTTAGTGTTTCCGAAGAAACTGTTCCAAACGCGAAAAGTTTATCTGAGCAAACGATACCTGAGGCTAAAAAAAGACTATCAAATAATCCTGAAGGCTCAGAAGTTAATGCTAAAATTTTGAATTTAAATCAACGCGGCACTTATGGGAAAAATTCTTTGGAAACAGAAGAACAGACGATAGAAAAGCACAAAAGAGGAATGAATTCAATCTCAAAGATTTGCCCGCAACCGGTAATACCCTCACAAAAAACACTTGTTCATGTAATTTGTAAAGATCTGGTGAAAGACTGGCGAGAAGGGTTGGATACGATCTTTGTTACGGATTTATTGAAGATTGAACGTAATAACAGGAGGGATGATAAAATAAGAGAAAAGATTGAGTTTGTTTCAAAACATACATTACTTGATAGAGTATCAATTCTATCGATGGATCCAAACAATCTTGTAGACGTTGCTCTCAGCGATATGACGTTCATAGAAAAATTGCCTGAGAAGGTTAAATTATTGGTCTTTGAGCTCGACTCTTCTTCCAACTTCATAAATATACACGGAGTTTTGTCTGCGTTACGCGCTCTTCAGAATGATGACATAACCACATTGATGGAAATATACAAAATTCTGACAGGACGAAAATTCACTCAAATGGAACAATTAAGAAGTCTTGATTCGAATAATCCAAAATACTATCAAAAATTAGCAAAACTAATCATTTTCCAACTCCCGCCCATCGTAATATATAATGACGCAGAACTAAAAAATATGAACTCACAGATGCTTTGTTTACTCGAATCAGCTTAAATAAAATAGCGGAAGGCGGATTTGAGCGTAACGATGTGTGTGGTGGTTTGTGATTTTGATACACCTACATTTGCGAAGGTGAGTTAATTTTGTCGGAACATTGACATTGGAGGGGAATTATGATACTTTTAACCATCTGTAAGACATATAACATAAGGATACGTCTATGAAAAAATGCATTATAGGGGTTATTGGATGCGGGAATATGGCGGGGGCGATTGTTCGCGGTATGGTCAGTAAAAATCATGTTAAACCGGAATCAATTCTATTATGTGATAAAGTTATTGAAAAGGCAGATTGTTTATCTAATGAAACGCTTTGTCTCCGAAAAGATTTGGCTGGTGTGCTTAGCGAAGCGGATATTCTGCTTATAGCGGTGAAGCCTCAGGATCTTAGCTGTTTGTTGGAAGAAATAGCTCCTGACGTTAAGGAGCACACTATCATATCGATCGCGGCGGGTATTGGAATCGGCACTATTTTAGAAAAAATCGGGAAAAGAGTTCCCGTGGTGAGAGCTATGCCGAATATCGCGGCGTTTGTGAATGAAAGCATAACATGTATTGCTCATAACGATATGGCGCGCGGCATAATAGAGGAAGTGAAAATAATTTTCTCAGGCATTGGAGATGTGGCGGAAATTGAAGAAGGATTATTTGATAGCGTTACGGCGCTTTCGGGAAGCGGTCCGGCATATCTTTTTTATTTGGCGGGCGCGATGATAGACGCGGGGGTCAATTTGGGATTGAGTAAAGACGTCTCAAAAAAGCTTGTGTTTCAAACATTGTTCGGCAGTTCTCGGCTTCTAAAAGAGGATAATATTTCTCCGAAAGAATTGATTGAGAAAGTTGCTTCAAAAGGGGGAACTACTGAGGCGGCTTTGGCGGTTTTTGACTCGGAAAAGTTTGATGATATTATAAAAAAAGCTATTACGAAAGCTAAAGCGCGTTCGGAAGAGATATCAGGGAGGTAGAAATGTTTGTTTTGGCGGAATTATTGAAAAGTATCGGGCTTTTAGTGTCCATAATATTCAACATTCTGTATTTCATCTTAGTGATAAGGATAATCATTTCATGGGTTGGAGCTGATCCTTATAATGAAATAGTACGGATAGTGTATAAAATAACGGATCCGTTATTGGCGCCGTTTCGCGCACTTCCTCTGAGATTGGGCGCGATAGATTTTACTCCGATCATCGCGTTTCTTGTTTTAAGCGTTTTGAAAAGTTTCATTGTTAACATTATTTATCAGATCGCGTATAAGATTGGGTAGCCGGTTAGTCAGTTGACCGGTTAGTCAGTTGGTCGGTTGGCTGGTTGAGATCCCCGCTTTCGCGGGGATTTAATTCGCACTATAATTTACGCTTCCTTCGGGCGCGTAAATTATGTGCTCATTAAAGTTTGTTGAAAAGGATCGGCGTGTCCGCTTGGGATGGTGAATGGAGAGAATGAAATTAACTGTTAAGGTTTGTCCGAAGTCCTCGAGGGAAGAGCTTGTTGAAAAGGATGGCGCTATAAAGGTGTATGTTAAGGCCGCGCCGGCTGAGGGGAAGGCGAATAAGGCGTTGATTGCCGTTATTGCCAAGAAATTTAAAGTCGCGAAAAAAAGTGTAAGAATAGTCGCGGGAAAAAGCGGAAGAAACAAAATTGTGGAGGTTATCGGCTTATGAATAAAATCGGTATAATAGGTGGAAGCGCGCTTTATCATATGGAAGGTCTTGAAATTGTCGAAAGAAAAAAAGTGGAAACTCCTTTCGGGGAAGCGTCCAGCGAGTTTGTTATCGGGCGTTTTGCCGGGCGCGAGTGTGTTTTTCTTCCAAGACACGGTCAAAAACATACGATTTTACCCTCTGAGATCAACAATAGGGCGAATATTTTCGCGTTTAAAATGCTGGGTGTGGAGAGGATCATATCTATTTCCGCGGTGGGGAGTCTCAAAGAAGAAATTCGTCCCTTAGATATTGTTCTTGTTGACCAGTTTATTGACAGAACCAATCAAGCCCGTCCGACGACTTTTTTCGGAGATGGGGTAGTTGCTCACGTTTCACTTGCTGAGCCGGTTTGTTTGGAACTTAAGGATCTTATTTATGAAGAAAACCGGGATTTAGATGTCAGAATCCATGACGGAGGGACATACATTAATATGGAGGGCCCGGCGTTTTCGACGAAAGCGGAGTCGTATCTTTATAAAAGCTGGGGAGTTGACGTTATCGGTATGACAAATATGCCCGAAGCCCGGCTCGCGAGGGAAGCGGGTATTTGTTATTCGACTATCGCGATGGTAACGGATTATGATTCATGGCGCTTGGGTCCGGAAGCTGAAGACGTTTCTATAGAAATGATAATAGCTAATCTGAACAAGAACGTGGAGACCGCCAAAAAAATGTTGAACAATGTTATTCCGCGGCTTCCGGAAAAAAAGAAATGTCTCTGTGCCGATGCAATGAAGACAGCGTTGGTCACCCCGAGAGAAGCGATCCCGGCAGAGACGCTCCGGAAACTTAAGCTGATACTTGGTGAATGATGTTGGCGGAGTTTGTTGGTCAATCGTGGGGGCGGACCCGTGTGTCCGCCCGTGAATCTTTTTTTTTGTGCTTTGATATTTTTATTTATTTTGTCATTTGAATTTTGTCATTTGTCATTTAATAAGGTGGATCGTCCGCCACCAACCTCGTAGGATGGCAGCAAAGAGCGCTACCAACCTACGAGGATGTTGGCTGAGTTTGTTGGTTCTTCGTAGGGGCGGACCCGTGTGTCCGCCGTGTGTCCGCCCTTGAATAATGAATAAGGAATGGTGTTTGGTGAATGAAATTCCACCTGCGATGTGGAATGGATGTTTGGAGTTTAATACGAAGGATTGTTGTGAAAAATACAGAAAATAAAAAAATTAGCTATAAAGATACCCTTAATTTACCGCGGACGACGTTTTCCATGAAAGCCAATCTGTCGCAAAAAGAACCTGAAATCCTTAAGCAGTGGCAGAAAGAGGATATTTATGCCGAAATTATTAAAAAACGGAAAACGTCAAAAAAACGTTTCATTCTCCATGACGGACCGCCTTACGCGAACGGGCATATTCATCTGGGGCATGTTCTGAATAAGACGCTTAAAGATATATGTGTAAAATATTTTACGATGAGGGGATATTCAGCGCCTTTTGTCCCGGGATGGGATTGTCACGGACTTCCCGTGGAACATCAGCTTTTAAAAGAGCTTAAGATCACCAAAAATGATATCGATCAGGTTAAGTTCCGAAAAAAAGCTTATGATTACGCGATGAAATACGTAAAAATACAGGCTAAAGAATTTGAAAGACTCGGCATATTCGGTGAATGGAAAAAACCTTATTTAACTTTGACAAAAGATTATGAAGCGGATATTCTGGAAAGTTTCGCGGATCTATATGAGAAGGGATATATTTACAAAGATTTGAAGCCGGTCAATTGGTGCCGAAAGTGTGAAACCGCTTTAGCCGAAGCCGAAGTTGAATATGAAGATAAAAATTCTCCGTCAATATATGTGAAATTTCAGGCGGATATTAAAGATAGCGGCGGAACGAAGACTTTTTTTGTCATATGGACAACTACTCCGTGGACACTTTTGGCGAATGCGGCGGTTGCCGTGCATCCCGAATTTAATTATTCATTTATTTTGGTCAGCGGAGAAGTTTGGATAATGGCGCGCGATTCGGCGGAAGACATTATGAAACAGTTTGGGATCAAGGATTATAAGGTCGTAAAAGAAAAAACGGGTAAGGAAATCGCGGAACTTATAGCAAATGCCAAACATCCTTTTATCGATCGCTTGTCAAAAATTGTTTTGGCGGATTATGTGACGAAAGAGGAAGGGACGGGATGCGTGCATACCGCTCCCGGACACGGACAAGATGATTATTTTACCGGAAAAAAATATAACCTTCCAATGATCATGCCGGTTGAACCTGCCGGAACTTTTTCGGAAGAAGCCGGCGAATTTGCCGGAGAGGATGTTTTTAAAGCTAACGGTTCCATAATAGAAAAAATGCGCGAAGAAAAGACGCTTATTATGGCGAAAGAAGTAACGCATTCCTATCCGCACTGTTGGCGGTGTAAGGAACCGATCATTTTTAGAGCTACGGAACAGTGGTTCATGAATATTGATCATTTAGATCTGCGGCGGAAGATGGAAAGCGTGATAAACGAAAAAGTTGAATGGATACCGCCGTCCGCGAGGGACAGGATCGGTACAATGGTGAAACAGAGGCCGGATTGGTGTCTTTCCCGTCAGAGGTATTGGGGTGTGCCGATACCGGCTTTCAGGTGCGTTTCTTGCGGGAAAGCTTTTACGAGTTCCGGAATCATTCGTAAAGTGGCGGAACTTACGCGCCGCGGCGGCGCGGACGCGTGGTTTGAAAAATCTGTCGGCGAAATAATGGACAAAAATACGGTTTGCGGGGTTTGCGCCGGCAAAGAGTTTGTGAAAGAAAACGATATTCTGGACGTTTGGTTTGATTCAGGGATAAGTCATAAGGCTGTTCTTGAGGCAAGGGAGGAGCTGGCGTTTCCAGCTGATTTATATCTGGAAGGTTCTGATCAGCATAGAGGGTGGTTTCAGGCGGCTCTTATTACCTCTATGGGTATGAACGAAAAACCGCCTTACAAGAAAGTTTTGACCCACGGGTTTGTTGTGGATGGAGATGGTAAAAAAATGTCCAAATCTATCGGGAATGTAATTAGTCCCGAAGAAATTATGCGGAAATACGGTGCCGATATATTGAGGTTGTGGGTAGCGTCCAGCGATTATCTGGGAGATATTAAAGTTTCTTCTGAAATACTGGAGCGACTCGCGGATGGATACCGAAAAATCCGCAATACATTTCGGTTTTTGCTGAGCAATTTGTATGATTTTAATGTTTCAGAGAATAAAGTTGCTCCGGAAGATCTATCGGAAATAGACAGGTGGATGACTTCGCGGTTACGCGCCTTGACTCAAGACGCGACAGCTTGTTATGAAAAATATGAATTCTATAAAGTGTACCGCATGGTTTATAATTTCTGCGTTTATGAAATAAGCGCGTTTTATCTTGATGTATTGAAAGATGTGTTATACGTGGAAGCGGCTGATTCAGCGGCTCGGCGTTCGGTCCAGACGGTTATTTTTAAAATACTCGATACCTTGACGCGTGTTATGGCGCCGATCCTTTCATTTACGACGGAAGAGGTTTGGGCAAAGGTCGAGTTTGCAGGTAAAGAAAGAAGTATTCATATGTCTGATTGGCCGGACACAGATCCAGTTTTTACAGATGGTGAAAATGAAAAACTTGACACGAAATGGAAGAAAATATTGGATATCAGAAACGCGATTATGAAGCTTCTTGAAGTGAAAAGAGAAAAAGGTTTGATCGGGAGTTCTCTTGAAGCTTCAGTTGAATTGTATACCGCGGACACCGGAGCGCGTGATTTTCTCAAAACAGGGGAGACACTTTTTGCCGGTATTTTTAAGGTTTCCGAAGTGCTTATTTCCGAGAAGATGACCCCGGGTATGGAAGATATCCCGGGGGAACTTAAAATTAAGGCTGTGGTAATGAAGGCAGTCGGGCGAAAATGTGAAAGGTGTTGGAACTATAGCCCGGCAGTGGAGAAAAATAAAGAAAATGCGGATCTATGCGAACGGTGTCGTAAAGTGATTCTTGAAAGGGGCGAAAATGGTTAATAAAAAGCGCGGGTCAAAAAGTAAAACTTCTTTATCAAAAGAAATTCAGGCTGTAAGAGATAAGCTTCTTACCGAAAAAGCTATGATCCTTGAAGAGCTTATGAATCTAAAAGGGGAATCTCTTCATAAATCTCTGAAGGATTCTTCCGGAGATCTTTCTGGTTATTCCATTCATATGGCGGATATGGCAACTGATCTTTATGACAGGGAGTTTTCGTTGGAATTAGCCGAAGGCGAAAGAGCAAGGCTGTATGAACTTGATGACGCGATCAAACGTATAGATCACGGAGAGTATGGGGTATGTACTTTATGCGGAGAAGCTATTGCGAAAGCACGGCTTAAAGTTATGCCTCAGGCGGAATATTGCATAAAATGCCGGGAGAAAACCGAAAAAACTCGAGGCAAATAGTGTTGTATTATTTTATCGCGTTTTCAATATGTTTTTTTGATCAGATAACAAAATTTTATATTGAAAAATTCGTTTCGTCCTCTTCGAGTATTCCGGTAGTAAGCGAAGTTTTCCATTTAACGCTTGTATACAATACCGGGATCGCGTTTGGTCTGTTTAAAGAATATCCATTCGTATTCGCGGTATTAACGATACTGGCGATAATTCTTATCGTTTATTTTTTAAACCAAAAAAAACATAAATTAAATGTTTCGGAAAGAATCGCTCTCTGTTTCATTTTGGGAGGCTCGGCGGGTAATTTAATTGACCGTTTGCGTTATGGACATATCGTGGATTTTATAGATTTTCGTTTTTGGCCGGTATTCAATATAGCGGACAGTTTCATAACGATCGGAGCCGTATTATTGATTTTTTCCATGCTTTTTAAGCGGAAAAATTGAGGGGTTGGGGAGTTTTGCCCCCTTTAATCCCGTAGGGCACATTGCATGTGCCCTCTTATAAATTCGGATAAAGAAAAAAGAAAAGAGAAAAGCTCGGACGCATGCTCGTCCCTACGAAGCGGTAGGAAGGGAAATTAAAGCCCGATGTTTCGGGGAGAGGTTTTAGGTGAAATGCATCGCGTAATTTTCAGTATCGGACCGTTTACATTGTATTCCTACGGTTTTTGTGTCGCGATTGCTTTTTTGCTCGCGACCGTTTTTATTCTTCGCGACGCGGAAAAAAACGGATTTAAACAAGCTGATATTTTAGATTGTTTGATCATGGTTTTCCTCAGCGGTCTGATAGGAGGGCGCCTTTTATACGTGTTAATTAACGCGGGATATTATTTCGACTGTCCTCTCAGAATTTTAATGTTTTATGAAGGCGGCTTGGCTTTTCAAGGAGCGCTGGTCGGGGCCGTGGTTTCAGGAGTCGTCGTCACGCGGGTAAAAAAACTTTCTTTTAGAAAAGTCGCTGATTTGATAGTTCCCTATATGGCTCTGGGGCAAGCGATAGGACGGATAGGCTGTTTTCTGAACGGGTGTTGTTACGGAAGAGTGATATCATTCGGCCCCGCGGTGACTTTTCCCGGAGAGGCCGCGGCAAGAATGCCTGTACAGCTTTACTCAAGTTTTATTCTTTTTCTATTTTTTCTATTTCTTCTTAAAATCCGAAAAAAACATTTTTTTGACGGATGTGTATTTGCTTTATATTTGGCAGTATACGGCATTTTTAGATTTTTTATGGATTTTTTAAGAGGAGATGAACTTTCTGTTTTTTTTGGAATAAAGCTTTCACAGATTATTGGCGCGGGGACTTTTTTGTGTGGCGTACTGATTTTTATTGTGTTCAAATGTTTACCGCCAATGGCGCCGGAGGCGCCCGAAGAATATGGAAAAAATGGAATTTGAAGTTAGCCAAGAGGACGCCGGCACACGAATTGATAAATATTTGACACTCAAACTGGGAGAAGAATATTCCAGGACATACGTAAAATTTCTGATAGACGGCGGCTTTGTGCTTGTGGGGGGGAAAACAATAAAGCCTCATTACACGGCGCGCGCTGATGATATGGTTTTTGTTACGCTTTCTTCCGTGCCGAATGACGGGCGAATAGAGCCGGAAAATATACCGCTGAATATTATTTATGAAGATGAGGGCGTTATTGTAGTTGATAAGCCGGTCGGCCTGGTTGTTCATCCGGGAGCGGGGAATAAGACGGGTACGCTTGTGAACGCTCTGCTTTATTATTTAGGCAGTCTCCCTGAAAGTGATGATGAATTAAGGCCGGGTATTGTTCATCGATTGGATAAAGATACTTCGGGAGTTATGGTTGCCGCTAAAACCTCCAAGGCGTTAAGATCTCTGGGCGAACAGTTTCAAAAAAGAGCCGTAAAAAAAAATTATTTGGCAATTGTAAAAGGCCGGGTGGAGTTGGATAACGGAATTATTGACGTGCCTATCGGGCGGCATAAAGAAAATAGAACAAAAATGGTAGTCGAATATACCTCGGGCAAATCCGCCCGGACGATGTATCATGTTATTAAGAGATTCGCTCTGTTCACATTTCTTCGGCTGGATCTTTTTACCGGACGTACACATCAGATACGGGTGCATATGAAACATATCGGACATCCCATTCTTGGGGACATAAGGTATGGCGGAGACCCAAGATTTCATCGTCCGGCACTGCATTCGGAACTGCTTGGTTTTACGAATCCGTGTACCGGTAAATATATGGAATTTATCTCCGCGCTCGCGGAAGATATGCGTGAACTTGTCCAAAAAGGAAAATTTACGGATTTTTAGACTTTTTTTTTCGAGGAGAAAACATGGATTGGACAATACGGAAACAAGAACAGGGTTTGAGGGGTGAATTGGAAGTGCCGCCGGACAAAAGCATTTCTCATCGTTCGGTCATATTAGGCGCGATTTCAAACGGAAAGTGCCGTGTCAAAAACTTTCTTTTCGGTGAGGATTGCCTTAGCACCATAGAGGCATTTCGTTCGTTGGGTCTGCGAATAGACGCCGATGGAAAAAATATCATTGTACATGGACAGGGTCTAAAGGACTTTCAAAAACCGAAGGAAGCGCTTTATCTGGGTAATTCCGGTACGACTATGCGTATCTTGTCAGGAGTGTTGGCCGGACAGGATTTTGATACTCATCTTCGGGGAGATGAATCTCTGACGGCGCGTCCCATGAGAAGAATAATTGAACCTCTTACAAAAATGGGAGCGATTATTGCCTCAGAAGGAAATGAGGGACACGCTCCGCTTTATATAGGTGGAGGAAATAAATTAACAGGCATAAATTATGTTATGCCTGTGGCAAGCGCCCAGGTCAAATCATGTGTTTTGATAGCAGGGCTTTATGCCGCCGGTAAAACAACCGTTCATGAACCTTATCAATCCCGGGATCATACCGAACGGATGCTGGAATATTTTTCAGCGGATATCAAAAGAAAAGGTTTACGAACGGAGATTACCGGAGCAAAGCCGCTCCTACCGAAAGATATTGAAGTGCCGGCAGATATTTCGAGTGCGGCCTTTTTTATTGTCGCGGCACTTTTGATAAAAGATTCGCGTATTGTTTTGCGTAACGTAGGGTTAAATCCGACGAGGACAGGGCTTATTAATGTTCTAAAAAAAATGGGCGGCAAAATACGGATTTTTGACTATAAAGATGGAATTGAACCACGCGGCAATTTGGAAATTTTACATTCGGATTTAAGCGCGGTAGTTGTCGAAAAAGAAGAGATACCTCTTTTGATAGATGAGATCCCGATTCTCGCGCTTGCGGCTCTCGCGGCAAAGGGGAAGACAATTGTGCGGAGTGTAAGAGAACTGAAAGTGAAAGAAACCGACCGCGTAAAAAGTATTTGTGAAAATTTCCGGCGTATGGGAGCCGAGATAAAAGAATCCGGAGAAGATCTGATCATACAGGGAGATCTTAAAAATTCGCGCGCGGCGGAATTTGATAGTTTTGGAGATCATCGAATCGCGATGACTATGGCGACGGCGGGTCTGCTTGTCTCAGGAGAAAGTAAAATTAAAAATACGATATGCGTTAAAACCTCATATCCCGATTTCTTGGATGATTTAAAAAAGCTTAATGGGTCGTAATTTGTGAATCGTGAATCGATAATGGTGGATCGTCCGCCATCAACCTCGTAGGATGGTATTAATGGGCTACATGCAATGTGCCCCTACGGGGATGTTGGCGGAGTTTGTTGGTTGTTCGTAGGGGCGGACCCATGTGTCCGCCCTTTTCTCTTTAAACGATCATGTGATTTTCGGATTGATGTTTTTTCATTTTATTCGGGCACATGCAATGTGCCCCCTACGGAATTATTGTTATATGACGTTACCCAAAATCGTAGGGGAACATTGCATGTGCCCGCTTATGAATCCGTCCGTATGAATAGTAATACCAATTACAAAAAATAATTACCCAAAAGGAGAAGAGGCCGGGATGGCAA
>CAYPYT010000022.1:0-12876 GCA_964415105.1 uncultured Planctomycetia bacterium
TGGGGTCAAGCCCGGGATCTCTTCTCCTTTTGGGTAATTATTTTTTGTAATTGGTTTATAACCTGCCTCTTTTTCTATATGTGACAAAGCTGTTTATTTGAATGGCTGTTGTTTTTAGTTTAAAGCATTTTCAAGTTTTTTTAGTTTTGAAATAATGTTTTTATAGTTGGTGATCGAAATGTCATTAACGATTCCTTCCATTTGTCCTGAATAAACAAGAAATGATTCAGCGATTCTGCGAGGCATCAGTTTTTTTATGTAGGATAAATTTTTAGAGAATGATTGATTATAGGTCTGGGAAGATTTTATTTCAATTGAAGCAAACTCGTGTCCCAATTGATATAGAAGGTCGACTTCGTTCTTGTTTTTATCGCGATAGAAATACAAATTTGAATTTTTACCTTGATTAAAACGATGTTTCAGTATTTCCGCTATTACTAAATTCTCAAATAAGTTTCCCCTTAGGGGGTCGCGGGAAACTTGAGTTGTTGTTTCGATTCCCAGAAGGCAGCAGGCAAGCCCCGTGTCATAAAAGAATATTTTTGGTGATTTGATTAAACGTTTCCCGATATTTGAATAATAGGGGGTGAGTAAGAAGATAATAAATGATTCTTGTAAAATAGAGAGCCAAGATTTGATTGTGTGCGAGGATACGCCTATTTCATTTGATATTTCATTCGCGTTGAATATCTGTCCAATTCTGCCGCTGCATAGACGAACAAATTTCTGAAATAGTATAATATCTTTTATCTGCATTAAATCTCTGAGATCTTTTTGAAGATATGTTTCGAAATAATTATTGTAGGCTTTGTATGGATTCAAAGATTCAGCATGAATCCTGGGGAAAAAGCCGTTCAATAGATAGTCGTCCGTAGTCAGATGTTTTTTTGATAATTTTTCTAACTCGGAAAAGTTTAGTGGTAAGAGTTGTAGTAAAGCTGTTCTTCCGGCGAGAGATTGAGAAATTGATTTCATCAAAAGAAAATTATGACTTCCTGTGAGTATAAATTGGCCATGTAAATTTTTTGTATCAACTATTGATTGAATATAAGATAAGAGTTCGGGAGCCTTTTGTATTTCATCAAGGATCATTTTGGTGTTTTTATTCAAAAATCTACGAGGATCCTCTTGAGCCATCGCACGGATGTCAGGATTTTCAAGGTTAAAATATTCATAATTTGGAAAGGCATTTTGTGTCAAGGTGGTTTTACCCGATTGGCGTGGGCCCATTACTGTAACGACAGGGTATTGTTTAGCCAAGGAGAGCAGTTCTTTTTGCATATCACGTCTTATAATCATTATCATGGTCCTTATGTTGTGTAATGAGAAGATTTGACATTTTTGTCCAAAAATGAAGTTGCACTTCAAAAATGTCCACATATCAATTGTACTGTGGAAATATGAAATGACAAGTAAATGATAGAAAAATATGACCGATAAACAAAGAATTTGCTTTTAGCGTTAATGTATGGTATATTTTTTTCGAACCATAACAAAAGGTTCGCAAAGGAAAGATGATATAACTCGTTGTGGTGTAAAATGTTATCCGAATAAGTCGTTAAAGCATGGTTCGGAAAATGGCACTTGAATGGAGAGAAATATGAGTATTTTGCAATTAAGAAAAGAAATTGAAAAGATTAGAAAAAACAAGGCGGATTTCATTAATGTTTCGAATTTGGAGTGGTATTCCCTTTTTAAGGATGAGATTAGAAATTCTATAGCAATAGAGGGAGTTTTCGCGAATAGAAATGATCTTTTAGATGTTTTGGAAAAGAACAAAAAAACGGATAGAGAGAAAACCGCTTCTATTTTAGGTTATTTTGAATCCGCAAGTTCAATGTATGAATATGCGCACAACCAATACAAAGAAAAAGAGTTCATTTTAAAAGTGTCGGATGTAAAACAAATCCATACTCTTTTGATGAGGTATGAAAAAGATATGGGAATATATCTTGGTGATTTGGGAGAATACAGAAAAGCCAATGTAGAAGTTTCAAATGCCACATTTAATCCCATAGATGTTTATCATGTAGCCCCGGCGATGAATCTTCTTGTAAAGTGGGTAAATTCTAAAATTGCTGAGAAAGAATTTGATCCGGTTACCTTAGCAACTATTTCACATGTCTGGTTTGAAACCATTCACCCTTTTAGGGACGGGAACGGAAGAGTCGGACGGATATTGTTGTCGTATCTTTTAATTGGCGATGGCTTAGTAAATATAGCTATTAAAGGCGTAGCAAAAAGTGACAGGGAAACATACTATGACGCGCTTGAAGTGTGTGACGCTTGTTTTGAGCATATGCATAGGGATTTGGAGAGGAAGAAGAAAATTACTATAAAAGATGTTGACAGATACTTAAAAGATGTTGATTTCGGTTCGTTGGAGAAAATTCTTGTTAAGCGTTTGGAAGACAGTGTGAGACGATTAGGAGTTGTATCGAAAGATAAATTAAAGGGTGATGCTGTTCTTCCTTTGCATGAATTAGCACAAATGTATAACTATTCGCAGGACTATTTAAGAAATTTAATAAATAGGGGTCAACTGAAGGCACATAAAGAAGGTAAGCGGTGGTATGTCCGCGTTTGGGATATTCAGAAGTATATGGAATTAATCACGAAAAGAAAAAAATAGTTGTGGTGAATAATGTTGGGTATTGGGGTTGACGATAAACTTATTGACAAGAAATGCCTGCTTCTATATAATGTTGTTCAATGAATGAACAATATCACACCAAAGAAGAAGTCCTTCATCTGATCAAGGAAATCGACACAAGTCCCGCTATAACTCAGCGCGACTTATCTCGGAAGCTGGGTATATCCCTTGGGAAGACCAATTATTTGCTTAAAGAGCTCATTTTAAAGGGCATTGTTAGGATCCAGAGCTTTTCCACGCATGACCAAAAATTAAAGAAAATCAGCTATATGTTGACCCAGAAGGGGTTAAGTGAACAGCTTCGTCTTACATATTATTATCTGAAGCTTAAGGAGAAGGAATATTTTAAGTTGAAGGAAGAGGCTGAAGTGATTACGGGGAGAGTTGGGGAAATAGCGAAATCCCCCTAACCCCCTTTTTCAAAGGGGGGACTTACGGGGTATTTTCTTTGTCAAAGGGTGGGACTTGCGGTGCACTTTCTTTGTCAGAGGCGGGACGAGCGGTGCTCCCCCTTTGAAAAAGGGGGCTGGGGGGATTTAGATATGCTGTGTTTTAATTACGGAGGGACACATGAAAGGTATAATTTTGGCGGGGGGGAAGGCCACTCGGCTTTATCCGATAACAAAAGGTGTTTGTAAGCAGATGCTTCCGGTTTATGATAAACCGCTTGTTTATTATCCGTTATCGGTTTTAATGCTCGCGGGGATAAAGGATATTTTAATTATTTCGACGCCTAAAGACACATCAAGATTTGAAGATTTGCTTGGTGACGGCAGTGATCTGGGAATAAAGCTTTCGTATAAAGTGCAGGAGTCGCCCGGCGGGATCGCGGAAGCTTTTATTGTGGCGGAAGAGTTTATCGGCAAAAGCTCGGTAAGCCTGATATTGGGGGACAACATCTTGTATGGGCATGGACTTGCGGATTTGCTTCAAGATGCGGCATCGCTTCAGGAAGGTGCACTGATATTCGGATACTATGTTAAGGATCCTGAACGCTATGGGGTAATTGAATTTGACGATCAATTTAATGTTTTGTCCATCGAAGAAAAACCCAAAAATCCCAAATCCGGCTGGGCGGCAACGGGGCTGTATTTTTATGATAATCGGGTAATTGATATTGCCAAGAATTTAAAACCGTCCGCGAGGGGGGAACTGGAAATTACGGATGTTAATAACGAATATCTTAAAAGAGGCGAACTTAAAACAAAAGCGTTAAGCCGAGGATACGCGTGGCTTGATACCGGAACTTATGACTCATTAATGGACGCGTCTTTTTTCATTAAAACCATAGAGGATCGGCAGGGTTTAAAAATCGGGTGTATAGAAGAAGTCGCCTACCGAAAGGGATATATTAACGCTGATGGGTTAAAGCGCCTCGCGGAGGAGACTAACGAGGTTTATGGGGGGTATCTTTTAAGCCTTCTGGCGGGAAAGGAACAATATGCCGTTTAAATTCAAGAATTTGGAAATTCCGGAAGTAATTTTGATAAAACCTACGGTTTTTACGGACGAACGAGGTTTTTTCGCGGAAACATATAAGAAAAGTGATTTTTTGGATTTCGGGATTAAAGAAGAATTTCTTCAGGAAAACCATTCTTTATCCAAAACTAAAGGGGTGTTAAGGGGGCTTCATTTTCAAATACCGCCCAAGGCACAGGCGAAACTTGTAAGGGTGATCTCCGGAAGTGTTTTTGATGTGGCGCTCGACATAAGAAAAAATTCCCCCACATTCGGTTCGTGGGTTTCGGCGGTCTTGTCCGGCGAAAACAAAGATATGTTATATGTGCCGGAAGGATTCGCGCATGGGTTTTGCACCTTGGAAGAGAATACGGAAGTGATATATAAGTGCAGTAGAGTATATTCCCCCGGACATGATAGGGGCATTATCTGGAACGATCCGGCGCTCGCGATACCTTGGCCGGTAGAAAACCCGATTTTGTCCGAAAAAGACAAAGTATGGCCGCTATTAAAGGACACGGGAGACATATTTTAAATATGAAAATCCCCCCAGCCCCCTTTTTCTAAGGGGGAGAGAAAAATAATTCCCCCCTTTGGCAAAGGGGCTGGGGGGATTTCGAATAATTAAAAAAGGAACTTATGAATCTAAAAAACAAAACAATCTTAGTTACCGGCGGAGCCGGTTTTATCGGGTCGCATTTTGTCAAATACCTTTTAAAGGAAAGAGACGGCTATAACGTGATCAACGTTGACGCGTTAAGCTACGCGGCGGATTTGAACCGGTTAAAAGAAGTTGAGAATGATGCTCGATATAGTTTTTTGAAAGCCGATATCCGTAATGTGAAGGAATTGGAGAAGGCTTTTTCAGGAGACATAGACGCGGTTGTTCATTTCGCGGCGGAAACTCATGTCGATAATTCCATTGAAACGCCGTCGCTTTTCGCGGATGTTAATGTTACCGGCACTTTGAATTTACTCAACCTTGTTCTATCTAAGAAAATTAAAAAATATATCCATATTTCGACGGATGAAGTTTACGGGGAAATAGCCGAAGGCGCGTTTACCGAAGAGTCTCCTTTCCGGCCGAATTCGCCGTATTCAGCAAGTAAAGCCGCCGCCGACTTTTTTGTAAGAGCCTATATGAGAACGTATAACCTCCCGGCGATCATAGTGAGGCCGTGCAACAATTACGGCCCGTGGCAGTATCCCGAGAAATTTATCCCGGTTGCTTCATGTAAATTGCTTTCGGGTGAAAAAATTCCGGTATATGCCGAGGGGCTTAATAGACGCGAATGGCTTTATGTGGAAGACTGCGCCAAAGCGATAGCGACGATTATGGAAAAAGGCGTGATCGGCGAGGCATATAACCTGGGCTCAGGCGTTGAGAAGAAAAATATCGATATTGCCGAGAAAATAGTAAAAATATTAGGCAAAACAACCGATTCCATAGAATTCGTAAAAGACCGCCCCGGCCATGATTTCCGCTACGCGCTAAATTCGGAAAAAATAGCCCAACTTGGCTGGCAAACGCGAATGAATTTTGATGAAGGACTGGAAAACACAGTAAATTGGTACAAAAACACAATGATCAATAACATTCCATTATCGTAGGGGCGGTTCGTGAACCGCCCTCAAATGTACGACAAAAGAGGGGAAATATGGATCTTAAAGATAAACAAGTCTTAATAACCGGCGCCGACGGCTTCATCGGAAGCCATCTTGTCGAAGCTTTGCTGGCAGAAGGCGCGAAGGTGAGAGCGTTCTGTTTTTACAACTCCTTTAACAGTTGGGGATGGATAGACACTTTTTCTCAGGATACGCTATCGAAAATAGATGTTTTTACCGGAGACATAAGAGACCCTTACGGCGTAAAAAAAGCTGTTACAGGGTGCGATGTTGTTTTTCATCTTGCCGCGCTTATAGGTATCCCGTATTCGTATCATTCCCCGGACACATATGTGGACACGAATATTAAAGGAACGCTGAATATTCTTCAAGCGGCGAGAGAAGCTTCGATTGAAAAAGTTTTAGTCACTTCGACTTCAGAAGTTTATGGTTCGGCTATATACACTCCGATTGATGAAAAACATCCCCGCCAGGCGCAGTCGCCGTATTCAGCGACAAAAATAGGCGCTGACGCCATCGCGGAATCGTTTTACCGGAGTTTTGATCTTCCGGTTGTAACAGTCAGACCTTTTAACACATACGGTCCAAGGCAGTCCGCCAGAGCCGTCATCTCGACGGTTATCACACAACTTTTATCCGGAGAAGAAGAGATAAATTTAGGCGCGCTTGAACCAACGAGAGACTTTGTTTACGTGAAAGATACCGCGAAAGGTTTTATAGAAATAGCAAAGTCTGACGAAACCCTTGGCAACGAAATAAATATCGCGACCGGCAAAGAAATATCTATCGGAAGCGTCGCTGAAAAACTAATAGACATAATCAATCCGTCCGCAAGAATTAAGGAAAATGAGGAAAGAATCCGCCCCCAAAAAAGCGAAGTAACAAGACTTTTAGGAAGTAACAAAAAGATCCGAAATTTAACGAATTGGAGCCCGGAATATTCTTTAGAAGAGGGATTGGAAGAGACAATAGAATGGTTTAGAAACCCGGAAAATGTAAAAAATTATAAGGCGAATGTTTATAATGTATGAAATGCGTAACACATTAACATAAAGCGTAGGGGGCAGGTATACCTGTCCAATATATATTTGACAAATAGTATCTTTTAGAGTAGACTCTAAAATAAGGGTCAATATTTTAGACTGGAGGCTAATAATGGAAGCTTTAAAGCAAACCTATATTCGGTTGATTAATGGAATGAAAATTGACACCTATCGCTATTTGTATAGTCAATTTAATTTGTCCAATAGGTTAGTAGGGATTATTGGACCTCGTGGTACCGGAAAAACCACCTTGATGCTGCAATACATAAAGAATGAAATAAAAGATTTAAGCAGTGCCTTCTATGCCTCTTTGGATCATATTTACTTCAACGAAACGACTGTTTTTGACTTTGTTCAAGAGATGTATCAAAGTGAAGGGGTAAAAACATTTTTTTTAGATGAAGTGCATAGATATAAAAATTGGCGGCAGGAACTAAAGAATATTTATGACTCTTTTAGCGATATCAAGGTTGTTTTCTCGGGCAGTTCAAGTATTGACCTCATAAAAGGCACTTATGATCTTTCAAGACGTGGAGTGATATATCATCTGAAAGGATTGTCTTTTAGAGAATATTTGAATTTTCAAACAGGAAAAGAACATTCAGTGATATCCTTCGAGGAATTAATCAAAAACTACGAGAAGTGTTCACATAAACTTTCTCAAATTGACAGGCTTAAAGGGCACTTCAAGAATTATCTGAAATATGGCTATTATCCCTTTATTTTTGAAGGAAAAGAGTTTTATTTTCAAAAATTAATGAACATAGTAAAAAAAACTATTTATGAAGATATTTCAAATTTTTACAATCTAAGGACGGAAAATTTGCCGTACTTTGAAAAGATATTATCTTTTCTTGCTACAATTCCGCCGGGAAAAATGAATATTCATAATCTTTCTAAGAATTTAAAAGTCGACGATAAAACGACAGTGCATTATCTAAGCGCCTTGAAGGAAACAGGATTGGTATCTACTATTTTTGCGGATAAAAAAGGTATGGCATTGATAAGAAAACCGGAAAAAATTTTCATTGAGAATACAGCGCTATATAGCGCAATATGTTATGGAATAGGGCAGGGAGTTAACCTTGGGATGTTGAGGGAAATATTTTTTGTAAATTCAGTTATGGGCAGTGGAAAAAATATTTTTTACAGTAAAAAATGTGGAGATTTTACATGCGGCGATTATAATTTTGAAATTGGCGGGAAGAAAAAAAAGATTGAACAAATAATTCTTGATGTGCAGAATTCATTTCTTGTGAAAGATGAGATTCTTGTAGCTTCAAAAAAATCCATTCCGCTATATTTGTTTGGATTTTTGTACTAAGTTTAAAATGCGTTACAAGAAATATGCAAAAAATACATAAAGCGTAGGGGCGGACCCAAGTGTCCGCCCATGAATGATGTTAGAAAGTTCATCCTCGTAGGTTGGTAGTGTTTTTCAACTACCATCCTACGAGGTTGAACTCAGGGTATGCAGACAAATGGTTGTTGGTTATTGGAACCCCACCACCAAATGTAGGTTCCCCCCTTTGGCAAAGGGGGTTAGGGGGATTTGTTCTTCATGTTAAGATACAAGTCAAATTTAAAATCGAACGCGCGGCGATTACGGAGAGAAATGACCGATAGTGAAAGAAAGCTATGGTCAAAATTAAGAGGAAAACAAGTTTTAGATATTCAATTCTATCGGCAAAAGCCGATAGGGAATTACATTGTGGATTTCTATGCGCCTAAAGTAAAGATCGTAGTTGAAGTTGATGGTTCTCAGCATTTGGAAAAAAGAAACAAAATAAAAGATGCCGCCAGGGACGAATTTTTAAAAAGTCTGGGATTAGATGTCCTGCGGTTTGATAATTTGCAGGTTTTGAAAGAAATAGATTCTGTGACAGAAGTAATTTATAGAGTTGTAGAGGGAAGGGTATAGGATGAAGAGCTAAATCCCCCCAGCCCCCTTTTTCAAAGGGGGAGAAGAACACATAATGTAGAGTCCCCCCTTTGGAAAAGGGGGTTAGGGGGATTTTGAATGGCTTATAACAAAGGAAAACATGAAAAAACAAAAACAAATTATAATCGGCGGTGGCGGACACGCGAAGGTTGTTATTGACGCATGTTTAGCAGGCGGGGAATATGACTTGCATGGAATAATCGACCAAAAGCTCGAAGTTGGCACGAAAGTGTTAGGTGTTCCGGTTTTGGGGACAGATAGTATTCTTGCTGAACTTTTTAAGAAGGAAATAAAACTTGCCTTTATCGGCGTGGGGTCAATCGGCAATTGTGACGTACGCAGAAGCACTTATAAAAAACTAAAAAATATCGGGTTTGATCTGCCTGTTATAATACATCCAAGAGCGGTTATCTCGCGTGATGTTGAGTTTGGCGAAGGCACGTTTGTCGCGGCATCCGCGACGATCAATCCGGGAACTAAAATTGGCAAAAACGTAATTATTAACACTTCATCCTCAGTAGACCATGACTCACGGATAGGAGACTTTGTTCATATCGCGCCGGGCGCGGTTTTGTGCGGGACGGTCACGGTCGGAGAAGGAACTCATATCGGGGTGGGGGCAAATATTGTCCAATCAGTAAAGATAGGCAAAAACTGTTTTGTGCCGGCGGGTATTTTGGTTAAAAACGATCAGGCGGACGGAACAAAGTGCGAATAAAAGGTTAAAATGGAAAAAAGAACTGACAAAAATATATATATCATAGCCGAAGCCGGGGTCAACCATAACGGAAGTGTGGACACCGCGAAGAAAATGATAGACGCGGCTGTGTCAGCCGGGGCGTCTGCTGTCAAGTTTCAGGCTTTTAGCGCGGAGAAGTTGGCGAGCGCGAGCGCGCCTAAAGCTGAGTACCAAAAAACGGATAATGATAAAGAATCTCAGTATCAAATGCTGAAACGCTTAGAATTGAATTCGGACGCGCACAAGATTCTTTTTGAGCATTCCAAAGAAAAACATATAGATTTTCTTTCGTCACCGTTTGATATTGAAAGCATAGAAATGCTTTCGGAATTAGGTCTTCAAATATTTAAGATACCATCGGGAGAGATAACAAATCTACCCTATTTAAGAAAACTTGGAAGTTTGAATAAAAAAATTATTATGTCTACCGGCATGTCGTCGCTTCAAGAAATAAAAACGGCATTAGATGCCGTAACAAGAGCAGGGACATCAAGGGAAAATATCACGGTTCTTCATTGTAATACGGCATATCCGACGCCTTATGAAGACGTGAATTTGAAGGCAATGGAGGAAATGAGAGATTCTCTAAAAATTCCCGTAGGTTATTCGGACCATACTTTGGGAATAGAGGTTCAGATCGCGGCCGCGGCTTTAGGCGCTGTGGTTATCGAAAAACATTTTACGCTCGATAAGAATTTGCCGGGACCGGATCACGCGGCATCGCTGGAACCTCATGAATTGGAAGAGATGATAAAGGCAATAAGAAATATTGAAAAAAGCCTGGGAAACGGCCTGAAACAAGTTTCGCCTTCGGAAGAAGAAAATAAACGGATTGTCCGTAAGAGTATTATGGCGTTGGTGGACATAAAAAAAGGTGAAACTTTTCAAGAAAGCAACATTACGGCAAAACGCCCCGGTAGCGGACTCAGTCCGATGAAATGGGATGAAGTCGTCGGGCAGTTGGCAAAAAGAGATTTTAAAAAAGACGAGATGATAGAAATATGAAGAAAATTTGCATAATAACAGGAACACGCGCCGAATGGGGACTTTTTTATCCGCTCGCACAGCGAATAAAAGATGATAAAGATCTCAAACTGCAGATAATCGCGACCGGAATGCATTTATCGGAGAAATATGGGCTTACATATAAGGAGATAGAACGCGATGGATTTATAATAAACAAAAAAGAAGAAATTCTTACTGAAGACGATACCGAAGAAGGCACGGCAAAATTTACGGCTTTGGGAATTATCAAAATCACAGAAGCCTTAAAGGAAATAAAGCCCGATATGGTAGTTCTTCTCGGCGACAGGTTTGAAACTTTTTCAGCGGCTGTTTCCGCGTTTTTGCTTAAAATACCAATTGCGCATCTTCACGGCGGGGAACTTACTGAAGGTGCGCTTGACGACGCCTTCAGGCATTCCATAACAAAAATGGCAAACTTTCATTTTGTTTCCGCGGAGCCTTATAGAAAACGGGTCATTCAGTTGGGGGAAGAGCCTGAAAGAGTCTTTAACGTGGGAGCGCTTGGTCTGGACGGAATAAAAAACACTAAATTGATGGAAAAGAGTATTTTGGAAGAGGAACTCAAATTTAAATTTGGAAAATACAATTTTTTAGTTACATTTCATCCGGTTACTTTAGGAACAAGAGAATCCTCCGCGGAGGAATTTGCGAATTTGCTTAAGGTGCTCGATAAATATCCGGAGGCGAAAATAATATTTACGCGCCCCAATTGCGATATGTATTCAAGCTCGATAAACGATATGATCGATCAATATGTGAAAAAAGACAGTGACAAAGCCGTCAGTTTCGCTTCTTTAGGACGAGAACGATATTTCAGCACACTGCAATTTATAGACGCAGTCGCCGGAAACTCCTCGAGCGGAATAATCGAAGCGCCGTCTTTCGGCATTCCGACAGTAAATGTCGGGTCTCGCCAGAAAGGAAGAATCAAAGCCGAATCGGTCATAGATATCGATGGAAGCTTTGAGTCGATAGACGCCGCGTTCAAAAAAGCTTTAACAAGTGATTTTAAAACGCGGTGCAAAATCGTACAAAACCTATACGGAGATTCCAACGCCGCGGGAAAAATAGTAGGAATTATTAAGGACGCGAATAATTTAACGGTTCGCAAGAAATTTTATGACATAAATATGTAGGGGGCAGGGCCTGCCTGTCCCTCTAAATGGATATTGCCTAACGCTGTGATTGTATGAAGGAAACTATTAAACATATGAAAAATTATGAATTCCCATATGGAATTATGTTTCATCATTTTTATGATAGTAAAAATGCCAAAAGTCAGGGTGCGATTTCAGCGAGTCAATTAAAGCGAATAATAGAGCATTATCGTGACAATTATGTGATTTTGTCCGCTGATGAATGGATGTACAAAGCATGCCGCGGTACATTAAGCAAGAATGAAGTTTGTTTGACTTTTGATGATGCTCTTTTATGTCAATATGAAATAGCTTTACCGGTTTTGATGGAATATAACCTGACCGCTTTCTGGTTTGTTTATTCCTCTGTAATCGCGGGTAATATAGAAATGCTTGAGGTCCATCGAAAATTTAGAACGGTCTATTTTAAGAACGTGAATGATTTTTATGAAAATTTTTTTTTGGCAGTAAACCATTCGAATTTTTGTGTGAACATTGAATCATTTTTAAAAAAAATGCCGCAAGATTTTCTTCGCAATTTTGAGTTTTACTCAAAAGAAGATAAACAATTTCGGTATGTTAGAGATATTATGCTTGGTCCGAAAAATTATGAAAGCATCATGAGTTTAATGATGAGCGAATGTGATATTGATATAGATAAATTTGCTCAGGGGCTATGGATGAGAGAGGATCATTTGAAGGATTTGGATTCTAAGGGGCATATTGTTGGATTGCATTCTCACAGTCATCCTACTTTGGTTGCTCTTTTAACCAAAGAAGAACAAAGACAAGAATATAAACTGAATTATGATATTTTGTGTCAAATTTTGAACAAACGGCCTAAAGCAATGGCACATCCTTGTAATTCGTATAATGAAGACACCATCGCAATTTTGAAAGAATTTGATATTGAAATAGGGTTTAGATCCAACATGGGAAAATGTCCGATTTCTAAATTGGAATTGAAGAGAGAAGATCACGCGAATGTTATTAGAAGGATGAATATATGAAAATTACTGTTTTCACAAGCAATCAACCTCGTCATATCGCGCTTATTGAATCGATGGCTTCAATCGCGGATCAAGTTTTCGCGGTTCAGGAATGTAATACTATTTTTCCGGGTCTGAGAGATGATTTTTTTAAGAAAACAGAAATTATGCGAAAATATTTTAGTAATGTCATTGACGCGGAAAAGACTATTTTTGGTTTGCCTCGTTTTTTACCTTCAAATGCTCTCTCTATGGCAGTTAAAT
>CAYPYT010000023.1:0-12549 GCA_964415105.1 uncultured Planctomycetia bacterium
CATTCGTAGGGGGGTCAGGTTACAGGTTACAGGTTACAAGTTACAAGTTACAAGTTTCAAGTTTCAGGTTACAGGGTTCAGGGTTCAAGTTACAGGTTACAGGGTTCAAGTTACAGGGTTTAGGGTTCAGGGTTTCCCGCCGGAGGCGGGTCCGCCTTCGGCGGAAAAACCTGTAACCTGAAACTTGAACCCTGTCCCCCCTACTAAAAACTTTCTTTTAATGTTTTCTCTTCTAACTTCTTCATTTCATTTTTCAACATTTCCGGCAGTGACAACATACCTACATTCATAAAACCCCGCACGATAATTGATTGGGCTTCTTCGGCAGTCATTCCGCGGGAACACAAATATTCAATCTCTTCCTTGCGTATTTTACCGATTGCCGCTTCATGGGAAAGATCGACATCCCGATAGTTTGTTTCAAGCTCGGGAACGGCATGTATAGTTCCTTTTTCTGATATCACTAACCCGCGACACTCTAAATGCGCCTTTACATTATTGGCCTCAGCTTTCAGGTCTCCCCGCGCGATAACTTTTCCGCCCAAACTTACCGCTCTTGAAATAATTTCAGCGCGCGTATTTTTTGCTTTAAGAAGAACTCTGGAACCAATGTCCTGTAAAGTGCCCGGATGCGATAATATCATCGAATTAAAACTCGCCCGGGCATTTTCCCCTTCCAAAACCGCTGTCGGATACATTACTATTTCCCGAACAGGCTTAAGGCACACATAATTGGAAATAAAGCTCGCGTTCTCCCGAACTAAAGCCGCGCTCATAGGTCTTACTGAAATATCTTCTTTCCATGAATGTATCATTGTGAAATTAAGATACCCTCCTTTTTTCACCAAAAACTCCGATACCCCCAAATGAAAACTTTCTTTCGCGCTTCCTGAAGCGGCGCACCCCGTTATCATATACGCTTTCGCCCCCTCTTCCACGATCACCACGTTATGCACCCTCTGTTTAAATCCCTGTCTCTTTAGAAAAAGACACGCCTGAATAGGAAATTCTATCGTGTGCCCTTTTTTTATTCTGATAAAATATCCGCCGGAGGTATTTTGAGGATACTCTTGGTTCAAGCTCGCGAAAACTTTCCCATAATATTTACGCGCTTCCGGTATCTTTTCCAAAGCTTCTTCCATAGTCATTATCTCTACACCCTTTTGAAGGCTTTTGGAAAAACATATTTCGTTATCCTGCTGTAAGAAACTTGCCGATCGAGCGCGCTCGGAAAAATCCATACCGGAAGACGCGATCACGGCTTTATCTTTTTCGTTAAGATCAAATTTTTCCATGACACTCCCTGCAATGTTCATATCCGTCTTTTTTTATCTCTTCAAACATCACCTTCGGGTCCCTGCCCGAACACCAAAGCTGACCGTCTATCAAAAGACAAGCTCTCCCCGCTTTTATGTAGTCCAAGATATAACCCGTGTGCGTTATTATGAGCGCCGATTTATCTTTTTTAGAAAGATATCTGTCAAGAACTCTCCCCATTATGGAAATATTTTCGATATCCACACCCGATTCCGGTTCATCAAGAAAAAGCATGTCCGCGTCCTGAAGCACCAGCTGAAACAGTTCCGACCTTTTCATTTCCCCGCCGGAAAAAGATAAATTCATATCCCGTTCCAAATGTGTTTCAAGCGAAAGATCCCTCGCCAGTTCTTCGATCTTGTTTTTGTCTTTACATAGAAAATCCGCGACCTGTTTAAGCCTGACACCGCTTACCTTGGGCGGATGTTGAAACATTATTCCCGCGCCGAGCTTGGCTCTCTCGTCCAAGGTAAGTTTCTTAACGGTTTTTCCGTTAAGTATAATTTCGCCGCTTTTGACCTTATAGCCACCAAACCCCATGATCGCTTTTATTAAAGTAGACTTCCCGCTCCCGTTCGGCCCGAAAAGAACCATAACTTCACCCTTATTTATTTTAAGGTTTAAGTTCCTAAGAACCTGCTTCCCATCAACTTCAACCGAAAGATTTTTAACTTCCAACATACCCTTTTCCCCTTACTTTTCAATTAACAGAAAAAGCTTCCTGCTGATTACTTTTCATAAATAAATGAAAAATCACCTATAATTCGAGAATCCGAATTTCTCCGCATATAGTCTATGAAATACTTCGCCATATCACCCATACGTGAAACCGGATCTATTTCTATAACCTTTTGGAGTTCATTATAGGCACGTGAACGACTGTGCCCGTATTTGTAATAACAAACCGCCAGATTATAGTGCGCTTTTTGATTGTTTGGTCTAAGCTTTACGATTTTTTTGCTTTTCTCTATCACTTCATCGTAGCGCTTCACCGTTGAAAATATATAACACGTATACTGCAATGCTTCCACATAAAAATCCATGGTATCTTCATTTATTTCAGAAAGCAGATCCATTTTTTCCTCAAAAACTTCCAATTCAACCAGTCCTTTTTCCGGCTTTCTTTCAAAAACATACGCTTTCCCCATGAAAAAATGCGCCATTGGATAATCCGGGGCAATGTTAATCGCTTTCTTGAAAAACTTTATCGCTTTTTTATATTTCTGCTCTTCCAAATAAATTCGCCCAAGCTGTGTAAGAACAACATAATCGGCAGGATTTGAAGATATCCTTTTTCTGCACGTTTCTCCAGCTTCCCTAAACCGTTCTTCCCCTATCAATTCTTCGACATCATTATACTTTCCCGCGTTATTAAAATTATTTTCTACAGTCGTTTTTCGTCCACTCTGTCCTGTTCCTTCCCGCGCGATTTTCTCCTCGGCAAACGTTTTCAACCCGGCTATATTTGTTGATAACAAGAATACGCCAACGGCCGCTATCAGTATATTCCTAACATTGTTTTTCATGTGTTTAATCAGAACAACTTTCTATTTATTATTCTTGACCACTTGAATGAACGTATTGGCGTAAGATTTTAATTTGTTTTCGCCTACACCGTACATATCGGCAAACTCTTCAATGGTTTTAGGTTTTTTAGCGGCTATATCTCTTAGAGTTTGGTCACTGAATATGATATATGCCGGGACGCCTTTTTCCTGCGCGAGAAAAGTTCGTTTTTTCCGAAGCTCTTGAAACAATCCTTGATCGATATCTCCCCATTCTATCTCTTTTCTTTTTTTCGCCCTTCCGGCGCTATCTTTCTTTTTTGCCGCGAGTATCGGTTTTGCCAATACCGGTATCGTTTTCCCGGCCAGAACATTTTCACCAATTCTTGTCACTTTAAGAGTCGCATATTCTCCAACTCTTTCAAGAAACCCCTGCCCGATCAATTGTTCTATCATATGCCTGATAAAATTATCGGATTCGTCACGCAAAACACCGAAAACCGGCAAGTTATCATGCGCGAGGGCTTCTATCTTATCCGTCACTTTACCGCGTAAAACGTTCACTACATGCGCCGCTCCGAACCCATAATTTCTTTGCCGCACATTGTCGACACACGACAATATTTTCTGTCCGATACTGAGCGCTTCGGTAACCATATCAAGTTCGTTTAAACAATAATCACACGCCCGGCAAGAACTTTTCTCATACGTTTGTCCAAAATAATTTATAAGCACCTTGTGCCGGCATTGGGGCCGCGTACAGAAATTATACATCGCGCCTATCTTTTTCATCATGGTTTCCCGTTCGGAAGACTTCTCCGCGAAAAAACTCCACAGACGGTAATCGGCTCCTCCGTAAAGCATATAGCAAAAAGCGGGCAAGCCGTCTCTTCCCGCGCGGCCGGTTTCCTGCTGATAATGTTCAATACTTTTGGGCATACCCGCGTGAACGATAAACCGTATATTGGAACGGTCAATCCCCATACCAAACGCTATTGTCGCGACGATCACATCAACTTTTTCGCGGGAAAACATCTCCTGCGCGGTGCGGCGCTCTTCATCCGACATCCCGGCATGATACCGAACGTTGTGAATGCCTAAACCTTTCAAATTTGCCGAAAGCTCGTCAACATCTTTGCGGCGCAGGCAATATATAATTCCCGCTTCGTTATCATGTTTATCTAAAATTTGCGTTATCTGTTTCAACATCTGTCCGCGTGGCGCCACTCGATAAGTTAAATTCGGCCGGTCCACACTGCCGATATGCATTTTATGAGAAGTAAACCTTAACTGTTTTACTATATCCTCCTGCACGAGGCAGGTAGCCGTCGCAGTAAACGCGTGCACACTCACCGGACGAAAGATATCTTTTATCATCCAAAGGTTACGATAGCTTTCCCTGAAATCATGCCCCCAATGGCTGATACAATGCGCCTCATCAATTACAAAAAAAGAAAGCTTAACAGAGCTTAATAGATCTATCATTTCCTCGTTTTGTAAACGTTCCGGAGATATATACAAAAGTTTTATTTTACCCTGCCGGATCTCTTGGATCACGAAACTTTGCTGAGCGGCGGTTAAACTTGAATTCAATAAAGCGGCCTTCATGCCCATATCCTTAAGCGTGTCCACCTGATCTTTCATTAAAGAGATCAGTGGCGAAACCACGACAGCCATGCCTTTCCTTAATAATGCCGGAAGCTGGAAACATAACGATTTCCCCCCCCCGGTAGGAAGCACCGTCAAACTGTCCTCATCCCTCAAGACGGAAGATATCGCTTCCTCCTGCAAAGGCAAAAACGAATCATATCCCCAATACTGCCTAAGCGCCGCCGTAACATCTTCTTTTCTGCTCTTTTCCACCATATCTAAACTCATTTATTCTCCATTATATTTTTACCTGCAAGGTTGGCGGCGATCGATTCACGTACGGGCGCCCCTACGAAATACCAACAGCCATTCACCCAGCCACCAACCTCGTAGGTTGAAACCTACGAGGTTGGTGGCGATCGAGCCTCTCTATCTAACATATTCCGCAAGTTCTAAGATCACACCGTCCGGGTCAAGAAAATAACATAACACTTTATACCCTTCATCGTGCTTGATCGCGGACGCGGGAACTCTAACCGGTTCGCTTATAACTTTGACGCCGTTTTCTTTAAGCTTTTCCGCGAGAGTATATATTCCTTCAACCTGAAACGCGATATGCCTTACACCAATTGTGTTCGGAAACGAATTAATATCAATCATTTCGCCTTGGGGAGAAATATAACGCAAAAGTTCTATCCGCAAATCTCCTTCCGCGGCCGAAACATAAGCAACCTCAGCTTCAACATCCTTTAAACCCACAACCTTCTCGATCCATCCGCCTTCGAGTTTCGCGCGCCTGAGTTCTTTAAACCCTAAAATCTCGGTATAAAAATTAACCGACCTTTCCAGATCTGAAACCACGATATTAATGTGATTGATATTTTTTATTCCCATATGATCCACCCTTCCCTATATCCAAATATCCAATGGTTTATTCTACTACAAAAAGAACCCCCAATAAAGAAAAAGAACCACCCCAAGCACAAATTTCCGGATTTTCACCAAAACACCAACCTACGAGGTTGGTGTTTTGGTGAAAGGGCACATGCAATGTGCCCCTACGAACCCGCACAATTAAATTAACACGTTCCTTTCGTGGGGGCGGACCCATATTTTCTCGCTTCCGCGCGGAGATCTTTTGGCAGAACGAAAATGAATTTACTACCTTTTCCGAATTCGCTTTCCGCCCATATTTTTCCTTTATGGAGCTCCACGATATCTTTGGTTATTGAAAGGCCAAGCCCCGTGCCTTCCTTTTCTTCGTCACTAATTCGTTCAAATTTATTAAATATTTTGCCTAAATCCTGTTCTCGGATCCCGGAACCGGTATCCGATATTTCAAAACGGCCCTCTTTTTTTGTCCACCCAAACTTAACATCGACATTTCCCTTTGACGGGGTATACTTTACGGCATTACTCAAAAGATTTATTATTACTTCACTCATTCGATCCTTATCCGCCCAAATTAAATTCGCGCGGCGTGAAATACTTTTTTTAAGGATAATCTCTTTCTTTAAGATTTCCGCTTTATGATTTGTTAATATCTCATCCACCAACTCGGCCATATCAAACTTCTCTCTCCTCATTTCCATTTTACCGGCTTCTATTTTGGAGAGATCCAGCATATCCGTAACCAGACGAAGCAAGCGGTCCACATTATTTTTCCCCGCTTTAAGAATTTTTTCCTGTTCCGTATTTATTTTACCTATGAGCCCGTCAAGAATAATACTCAATGATTCACTAACCACAAACAGCGGATTTTTAAATTCATGTGAAACGTTAGCGACAAATTGTGATTTCAATTTATCGAATTTTTCCAGTTTTTGGTTCTTTTTATCCAGTTCCCCGTATAGCGCTCTCAAGGTTTCGTTTGTTTTCTTAAGCGCCCAAATCCGCTTTACCAATTCCTCTTTGGTCTCTTTTATCTCTTCTTGGTCTTTTTCCCGCCGAACGCCGAGACCCTCAAGTTCGGCTACCCTGCCGCGCAAGATCTTTACCTCTTCAAGCGGTTCCATACTGTTTCTTTTTTTATTTTGTATTTTTTCAAGCATTTTCATCCCCCCGAATAAGTCCCTTAACCGCTGTCACCAAATGTGAAGAATCACTTGTTTTCGCGCAAAAATCGCGCTCAAAAACCAGCAACCGTCAAGGTCTGCCATATTAAAAAATCAGGAAACTCTCCACTATCACCGCCTAAATCCTATAACCGCCGAACTGAGGCTATCATACGTTAAAAAATAGTTTAAACGAAACTCCTACTACACTACCTTATTGTTCCATAATTCTTGTAAAAAAATTTTCCAAGGCATAATTCGTATGCCCTTATAAATTCTTTCTTCCCTTTCATTGCAGACAACAATTGCTTTTTTAGGAGCATACTCCTCAATAAAAGCAAACAGCCCCCTGAGATCCGTTTTGTCCACTTTCTGTTTTCCTTTGACTTCTATCGCCGTTTCTCCACCGGCCAATACAAAATCTACTTCAATCCCTGATTTTGTTCTCCAAAAATTTATCGGATAATCCAATTCGCGATAAGACCTATGAGCGTTCAGTTCCATTAGTATAAAATGTTCAAATGCCCGTCCAAACTGTTCTCCTTTTTCTTGACGCAAATGCCGTCCTGTAATTGTACCGGCAACACCAACATCGAATAAATAAAATTTGGACGCTTTACTTATTACCTGCCGAGATTGTCGTTTTTTAAAAGGTTCTAAAAACATCCCCAGCAACGTATCAACCAGGATTTGATAATACTCTTTAACCGTTTTAGAATCTACTGCGCAATCTCTGGCAATATTTGAAAAATTTGTAAGTTCTCCGTGAGAATAACTAATGGCGTCAAAAAACCTCGAAAAAGCCGGAACATTTCTAACAAGTCCTTCCGCGAAAACTTCTTCTTTCAAATAATCCTGAACATAAGCTTTCAAAGACCTTTGGTATCCTTGGTTCTGCAGATAATGAACGGGAACCATCCCATGATTCAGAACTCTCAATAGTTCCAATTTTTTAATTTCAGGAAAAACTAACGGAAACATTTCATACCGCCATGCACGACCGCCTAATAAATTGGCATGTCCCCTTTTTAATTTTCTGGCGCTGGATCCGCACAAAATAAAACTTAAACCCCTGTTCTCAATTAACCAATGAACTTCGTCAAGCAACTGCGGAACTTTTTGAACTTCATCAAGAATTACGGGGTGTTTTAAAACGCTATCATCTTTTGCCAATAACTGCTCGCGCAATAAAGCCGGTCTTTTGGAAAATTCAAGAAACAAATCCGTCTGCAAAAAATCATAAACCAAACTTTGGGGAAACCGGGCTTTTAAATAAGTGGTTTTTCCTGTTTTCCTCGGTCCCCACAAAAACGCGGACTGATGCGGCGGTAATTTTAGATTTAGACATCTCTTTACATTCTTCATTTTAGGATACACCTCCGAAATAGTTGAACTATTTCGGAGTATACTGCATAATTATCTAAAAGTCAAGTCGAGGAACAGTCTCGCACACTTATTTTTTCACTAACCCCTTGATTCCACCTAACTATAGTAAAATCGAAAGTTCGCGGTCTATAATTTTTGTTCGGCGGGCTGTTTCAGAGTGGTATTTTATCTGCCAATATTCTTTTGACCGCACCGCTTTAAACAGTCCTGTTTCCTGCGCGATTTCACAAACCATTAAAAGTGAAAAACATATTATCATGAGAGCCGCTATCGCCTTTAAGAGTTTCCCTCCGCCGGTCGCGATCTTTATCATGATAAGACTGGGCAATATCCCAAAAACTATCAAAACCCCAAAACCGCCCGCGAGATCTACCGCTTTTATGAAAATATTGGGATATACCATCGCGACAAAAAAAGGCGGTCCGAACGCGAGCAAAAGCACGACATATTTATTCGGATTTTTGAAATGAAGAGATAGAAGTCCTTGCATGAATCCCCTGAGAGCGACAGTTGTCGGGATATACGACGTAGCTATGGCGGTAAGCGCGAAAAACATCCCCGCGGCCGTGATCATTTTAGAATGTAACGCCAAAGATAGAGGAATTGTAGCGGGATAATTTTGCTGTAAAGCGTTAAATATAGTAGCCTTACCGGGACCGGCAAGAGGAAGCGCCCCCACAACAACCACCATCCACACGATGTTCATAACAACCGCGACGGAACTTCCCAAAAGTACCGCTTTAAATGAAGCCTTTTGATCTCCGTCTAAGTTTTTGCAAATAAAGGGGATAACGTTATGAAAAGCAAAGGCAACGACTATTATGGGAATTATGGAAGGGACTAATAACCATTCTTGATGAATGTAACGGTTAACATCAATCTGCTTTCCCGCCAAATAAAGAAGCACTCCAAAAGATCCCAGCATGGCTATCATAATTACGGCATTCGCGTTTTTAGCTCTATCCGCTCCGCGAAGAGCAAGCCCCGTAAAAAGGATAAAAAAGATAACCATCCACATATGACTCGTAATATTAAACGGCACCAGAGTTACCAGTATCGCGGCGGCGCCGGTTAAATAAGCCACTAAAATTCCATAATAATTAACAAGATAACCAAAAACACTTACCCATCTGCCTTTCGTACCCAATTCATCCTGAAAAAGTGTGGGATAATCGCGGGATCTTGTTTCGGGGTGAGTAAACTTGTAGATAAAAATCGCCGCCGTACCAACCATCAGCACCCACACTAAAAAAATGCTTACAAGTGACGGAATTATCCCCGCCATTCCGGTTTTTACAGGAAGCGCAAGTATCCCCGCGCCTATCGTCATCCCGGTAACAAGCAGACTGTTAATAAATATCCTATAAAAAGATACTCCGCTTTTCATTAATTCAGAATATCATAAATATCTCAACATAGCAAAATAAATTAAATAGGGACGTCTCCCATTTAATTAATAAAACAAAAGATAGTATAAAAAGACTCTGTTGTCCCCATTTGTTCCTAAGTATTTTTTTACCTAATTAAATGGGAGACGTCCCTCTTTAACCCATAACCCGTACCATCTGATTGTAATAAGCCCCTATTGACTTAAGCGAATTTGTCATAACGATTGTTAAGTAGTAACTCAGCACAATAATAACAACACTCATTACTACCTTATTTTTCCTGCTGAAACGAGGATTTAGCCAGAGCAGGGGCAACGCAAAAGGACCTACACATAGAATCCCGATCAAAAGCCACTGATTCTTGAAATACCATTTCTCTTGCTGTTCCTTAAGAATAAACTCTCCACAATACCTGCATTTTATAGCTTCATCCTGTATTTCCTCGGCACAATATGGACATTGCTTCATAATCCCCCTTTATTGTCCTAATAAGCATACCACAATTCAACTGACTTGCCGACATAATATAAACCCATTTCATCATACAAAGAACAAACACATGAGACTTCCCCACCAATTCTGCCAGACAACGCGTGAGCCCTGGACTACACGGTTTCGTAGTCTTAAATGAATAGGGTAAAACTTTAGAGTCAAAGCTTGACATTTGACTCGACACTACTTCTCTTTCTGGATCCGGCGTGAAAGAAAAAGAACGAAGCGATACTCTCCGCTTGAAGATAACCCCGGGCGAAAGGAATTTTGCCCGGGGTTTCGTGAGGAGTGGTTGAAAAATGATACATTACGGGGTATACTTTTGCGTATGCGCGCGGCAAGAATGATTAATCTTGACTTTGGCCCTGTATAATCAATCCAAAAAAATTATAATTTAAAAAATTAACTGAAGGAGAAATGTATATGAGCAAACTTAAGTATACCAATACAAATCATCCGCTGGATAAATATAATTTTCACATTCCCCCGGAGGGTTTACGCGATGTGGAAAGGAAAAAACTTCTGGAAATTTACAGCAATTTTGTTTTTGAACAGAAAAAAAGATTTCTTGGCTATCAGGTAAATCAGAAAATGGAATACGAGAGTGATATAAAACAGTTTTTAAATTGCCATATTAACAATGTCGGCGATCCTTACACGTCCGGGAACTGTACGATTAACAGTAAAAAAATGGAAAAAGCGGTTCTTGATTATTACGCGAAACTCTGGCATGCAAAATTACCTCATAACCAGAGTGACCCTGAAAGCTATTGGGGCTATTCGCTTACCATGGGCAGCAGCGAAGGGAATATTTACGGTTTATGGAACGCGCGCGATTATCTTGCCGGGCGGAAACTGATTGTTGATAAGCCTACTGATAATAAATCGACACGCCCCAGAAGGCAAAGGTATCTTAAGCCGGTTATAAAAGAAACGAATAAAAAAGCACACACTCCTGTCGCCTTTTATTCGCAGGATACGCACTACTCTATTGTTAAAGCAATGCGGGTTCTTGCCATTGATACATTTCATGACATCGGCTTGAAATATTATAAAGGGAAAAATCCGATAGATCCTAACGGTTCATGGGATGGCTATGAAGAAGTTCCTTCCAAAGACGGCAATAAAGGTGTTGGGGCGATCGATGTTGATAAACTGGAAAAATTAGTTGAATTCTTTGCCTCCGAAGGCTACCCCATACTTATCAACTTAAATTACGGCAGCACATTTAAAGGCGCTTATGATAATGTGGAAGAAGTTGAAAAACGGCTTATGCCGATCTTTAAAAAATACGGCCTTATCAACAGAAAAGTTGTTTATGATGAAGAAACCGGGAATTTTGATTATCGAAACGGATTCTGGATTCACGTGGATGGCGCATTAGGTGTCGCGTATATGCCGTTTCTTGAAATGGCGAATAAAAAAGATCCTTTGATAAAATGCGGTCCGGTGTTTGATTTCCGGTTACCCGGAGTGACCTCAATAGTTATGAGTGGTCACAAATGGATCGGAGCGCCGTGGCCCTGCGGCATCTTTATGACAAAAGTGAAATACCAGATTACGCCTCCCGCTGATCCTGAATACCTCGGATCGCCTGATTCAACATTTGCGGGCTCACGAAGCGGTTTGACCCCTGTGATTCTTTGGGATTTTCTTGTGAAACACTCATATCAAAAACAAATTGAAATGGCGCTGTATTGTGAGAAAATGGCGGAATATGCCGTTGAACAACTTAAGACTGTCGAGTCTTTTCATAAGGACCTCGATCTATATATAGAAAGGTCGCCGTTAGCTTTAACAGTAAGGTTTCGCAAACCAAATGACCAAATTATATTTAAATATTCCCTGTCTTGCGAAACACTTAAGGTTGGTGAGATAAGCAGGCATTACGCGCACTTATTTGCAATGGCTTCAACAACTAAAGAAACTATCGATGAACTGGTAAAAGACTTAAAAGACGCGGATGCCTTCACACGTGAAGAAGAAAAACCAATTGCCATTTCGCGCGACCGAGCCTGGCGATAAAAATTAACCCCATTCCCCCTCTCATTTTTCATATTATGACCGTGCCATGAACCTGAGTTTTGTATCCGAGCGAAACCGAAAACTTTAGGGTCAGGGCTTGACAGGCTGACGCTATTTCGATTATGCCATAAAAAGTGTGTACATTGTGGCATGCTTGAATTAAGGAGGAATTGATATGTCAACTAAAACTCATAAAGACGATAGAATAGATCTACGAGCAAAAAGCTCTCAAAAAGATTTTTTGCGATATGCCGCTTCTTTACAAAAAATGAAACTTTCTACTTTCGTCCTTATCAGTGCGCTCAAAGTAGCGGAAGAAACTGTTAACGAAAAGACACATTTTTCTCTGTCTGAAAAACAGTGGAATTCTTTTTGTAAAGAATTGGATAAACCAGCTCGTAAAATTCCGAAACTAAAAAGACTTCTTTCGGGATCCGGGATTTTCAATGACTAAAAAATATCCGCTAACATCCCCTTTTTGATCATTAAAAGCAAAGAAAGCAACAACTTCCCATGGTTTGAATTTTGACGTATGCGCTACCTGCCCGTTATTATGAGCCTTTAGGCGGGATTTGATGTTTTCGGCATAGCCTACATATTTCTGGATTGGAATGGTATTGATTTTAATATGTACGCGTAATACATAATTAGCTACGCTTCTACTGCATATTATCAGCTACGGCGGACAGCCTTCGCTTTTTATAGTTCGTTTTCGTTGATTTGCTGGCCCGCCAGCCGTAGCCCGATAATATCAAAATAGATTGGCGAAGGCTGGTGGAGGTGCCGGGATTC